>NZ_BAAAXZ010000123.1:0-48887 GCF_039535865.1 Streptomyces thioluteus | reverse complement strand
ACGGCGATGGAGAAGGCGTCCATCATGCCCCGCGAGGGTCGAACCCTGCTTGGACATCTTCAGGAAGACCTCGCCCAGACCGTCGTCCGGGTAGGAGTTGGCGGTCATGTAGCCCTCGGCACCGCCCACGGTGAAGGAGGTGGTAATCCCGGGCGGCCCTTCGGGAGGCGCTTGCGGACCGGACGGTACTCGACGACCTTCTCCGCCACCGCGGGAACGACCTCGGTCTTCTTCTCCTCCTCCTTCTTCTTGGCGGAGAGCGGCTGGCCGACCTTGCAGTTGTCGCGGTAGATCGCGAGGCCTTCAGGCCCATCTTCCAGCCCTCGAAGTAGAACCTCCTCGACCTCCTCGACGGTGGCCGACTCGGGCAGGTTCACGGTCTTGGAGATCGCGCCGGAGAGGAAGGGCTGCGCCGCGGCCATCATGCGCACGTGGCCCATGGCCGAGATCGCGCGCGCTCGCCCATGGCGCAGTCGAAGACCTCGTAGTGCTCGGACTTGAGGCCCGGGGCGTCGATCACGTTGCCGTGCTCGGAGATGTGTGGGCGACGATCGCCTCGACCTGCTCGGCTGGTAGCAGAGCGCTTGAGGGCCTTGGGGACCGTGTTGTTCACGATCCCTGCATCGAGCCGCCGCCGACGAGCTACTTGAACTGACTCAGGGCCAGGTCCGCATCGACGCGCCGTCGGTGTCGCAGGGGCCATCATCCAGCCGATGGTGCGGTCGGGGCCAGCACGGACGCTGGGCGTGGCGAATGCGATATCTTCTCTGCCGAGCGGAGGACGCCCTGCCAGCCTCGGTGGTGCCCGGCCCCAGGACGGGTGTCCAGTCCAGTCATGCGCGGGCTGACCCGCCGCGTTGGCGTCGGCGTGCTGCTCATGACGCGCTTAGTGGCGTCGGCGTTGCGGGCGTAGCCGTCGTACGGGCCGACGACGCGCGAGGCCAGCTCGGCCGAGCGCCGGTAGGAAGTACCGGTCGATCAGCGAGGTGCTGGCACCGGCCAGGGCCCGGCCGCCCTCGCTGTCGTAGGCACGTGCCGTGTGGCCCTCAGCAGGCGCCGAGGTTGGTGGCGTAGCCGATGCCCAGCTGCGGAAGGCGCGGGGGGTCTCAAGCCGCTCGATCATCGGTCGAGGAAGTCGGCGAAGCAGATGGAGATGTCCATACGCCCGTGATGACCAGCTCGACGACCTTGGCGAAGCGCTCGGCGTCGAACGACTGGTTGCCCTGGTCGTCGTCGCGGAGGAACTTCATCAGGTTCAGGGAGGCGAGGTTGCACGAGGAGTTGTCCAGGTGCATGTACTCGCTGCACGGGTTGGACGCGGTGATCCGGCCCGTCTCCGGCGAGGTGTGCCAGTGGTTGATGGTGTCGTCGTACTGGATGCCGGGGTCGGCGCAGGCCCAGGCGGCCTCGGCCATCTTGCGGAACAGCGCCTTGGCGTCGACCTCCTCGATGACCTCGCCGGACATACGCGAGCGCAGCCCGAACTTCGACGCGGTGTCTCGACGGCCTTCATGAACTCGTCGTTGACGCGGACGGAGTTGTTGGCGTTCTGGTACTGGACGGAGGTGATGTCGTCGCCGCCCAGGTCCATGTCGAACCCGGCGTCGCGCAGGGCGCGGACCTTCTCCTCCTCCTTCACCTTGGTGTCGATGAAGGCCTCGACGTCCGGGTGGTCCACATCGAGGACGACCATCTTGGCCGCGCGGCGGGTGGCGCCGCCCGACTTGATCGTTCCGGCGGACGCGTCGGCGCCGCGCATGAAGGAGACCGGACCGGAGGCGTTGCCGCCGGAGGAGAGCAACTCCTTGGGAGGAGCGGATGCGGGAGAGGTTCAGGCCGGCGCCGGAGCCGCCCTTGAAGATCATCCCCTCTTCCTTGTACCAGTCGAGGATCGACTCCATGGAGTCGTCGACGGACAGGATGAAGCAGGCGGAGACCTGCTGCGGCTGAGCGGTGCCGACGTTGAACCAGACCGGCGAGTTGAAGCTGAAGACCTGGTGCAGCAGCGCGTAGGTCAGCTCGTGGTCGAAGATCTCCGCGTCCGCCGGGGAGGCGAAGTACCCGTGCTCCTCACCGGCCTTGCGGTAGGTGCTCACGACGCGGTCGATCAGCTGCTTGAGACCGGACTCGCGCTCGGGGGAGCCGACGGCGCCCCGGAAGTACTTGCTGGTGACGATGTTGACCGCGTTCACCGACCAGAAGTCGGGGAACTCGACGCCGCGCTGCTCGAAGTTGATGGAGCCGTCGCGCCAGTTGGTCATGACGACGTCACGACGCTCCCAGACCACCTCGTCGTACGGGTGCACGCCGGGGGTGGTGTGGACGCGTTCGATGCGCAGACCCTTGCCGCCCTTGTTTCCCTTGGAGCGGGAACCTCGTGCCGGGCCGCTCGTCGTCTCTGTCATGCCGCCTCCCTCTACCGGGCAAAACGCCCTTGTGCGCCCATTTCTTCCGTGGCGCGATGTGTGTCTTTCGCCCGGGTGCGCGGGGAGCGCACCGGGCAGGTCTGATGTGTTGCCGTCAGTCGGCCGCCGCGGCGGGCGCGGGGACCCCGAGGCCCTCGCCGCGGCCGCCGGCGGGCTTCGCGGGTCCGTCGCGGCCCTCGCGGTCCGGCTCGCGGACGGCGGTGCCGGGGATGCTGCCGCGCAGTTCCGCGACGGCGGCTTCGAAGTCCTCGAGCGAGTCGAACGCCTGGTACACGGACGCGAACCGCAGATAGGCCACGAGGTCGAGGTCCTTGAGCGGGCCGAGTATGGCCAGTCCGACGTCGTGCGTGGTGAGCTCGGCGCTGCCGGTGGCCCGGACGGCCTCCTCGACCCGCTGGCCGAGCAGCGCCAGGGCGTCCTCGGTCACGGGCCGTCCCTGACAGGCCTTCCGCACACCGGAGATGACCTTGGTGCGGCTGAAGGGCTCGGTGACCCCGCTGCGCTTGATCACCATCAGTGACGCGGTCTCCACCGTCGTGAACCGCCGGGAGCAGTCGGGGCACTGGCGGCGCCGACGGATCGAACAGCCGTCGTCCGTGGTCCGGCTGTCGACGACCCTGCTGTCGGGGTGCCTGCAGAAGGGGCAGTGCATGGCTCTCCACCCTCCTTCTTCACCCTCGGATGACCCGCGCGGCGCCCGGCATGCGGGAACCTCGGGAAAACTCGTGCACGATCCGCGGCTTCGGCCGGCCTGGCGACAGGCCCCGGCGAAGCAGTCCCCAAGCATAGGCGATGGCCGTGGGTGGGGATGACCGGGATCGGTCACCGACCACAACTTGTGGGCGGCGCAGGCCATCAAACCACTAGATCTGGTGTCCGGCGACCAAGCGAGCCCGACGCGTGTCGCGCGTCGGCCGCCGTCCGGGACCGCTGGAGAGCCTACGCGAGGGACGTGGTGACGCCCCCACGGGGCCGCGGATGACACACTGGTGGCCCGCACACCGGGCGGAGGACGCGCCGCGGCGCCGTCCGGCGTCGCGCACCGTTCCCATGGGTCCGGCCCGGCGATCCCGGCTCCGGCTCCCGGACGGGTCCTCGGAATTGCGGGAAAAACGTCGGGCACGACGACCGAATTCACGGGAACGGCTCCGCGCGGAGACGGGAACGAGTCGAATTGATCTTCGCTCGTACACCCTCCGACCTGATCACGTCAGTGAATCGGCGATATTTCACTCGAACGTGTGTTTGGCGCAACCTTTCGAAAGCAACTACCGTTGTCCAGCTAGGGAGAACATTTCGAGAGGGGCCGACGTGACCACCACCGCAAACAGCGCCACCATCACCGCCCAGGACCGCTCCCAGAACCGACTCGACCAGACACACCCGATGAACGATTCAGCCATGAACGCCGAGGGCCAGAAGCCGGCCCGCTCGCTCCCCGGCCGGCCACCGGGGATCCGCGCGGACAGCTCCGGCCTCACCGACCGGCAGCGCCGCGTGATCGAGGTCATCCGGGACTCCGTCCAGCGCCGGGGCTACCCACCGTCCATGCGCGAGATCGGGCAGGCGGTGGGGCTCTCCAGCACCTCCTCCGTGGCGCACCAGCTGATGGCGCTGGAGCGCAAGGGCTTCCTCCGCCGGGATCCGCACCGTCCCCGCGCCTACGAGGTGCGCGGGTCCGACCAGGCCAGCTCCCAGCCCACGGACACCACCGGCAAACCGGCCGCCTCCTACGTGCCCCTGGTCGGCCGGATCGCGGCGGGCGGCCCGATCCTCGCCGAGGAGTCCGTCGAGGACGTCTTCCCCCTCCCCCGCCAGCTGGTGGGGGACGGCGAGCTGTTCGTCCTCAAGGTGGTCGGCGACTCCATGATCGAGGCGGCCATCTGCGACGGGGACTGGGTGACGGTCCGCCGCCAGCCCGTCGCGGAGAACGGCGACATCGTGGCCGCCATGCTCGACGGGGAGGCCACGGTCAAGCGTTTCCGGCGCGAGGACGGCCACGTCTGGCTCCTCCCGCACAACGCCGCCTACCAGCCGATCCCCGGCGACGAGGCCACGATCCTCGGCAAGGTCGTGGCGGTGCTGCGGCGGGTGTGACCGCGTCACCGCGCCGCCGGAGGCGGGCCCCGGGACCACTGCGCCGGTTCCGGGGCCTCTTTCGACCCGTCTCCGAGTGCCGCTCCGTCGTCCGGCGAACCCATCGCCGGGCACCGTGCGCGGCCTCAAGCCCCGGAACGTCCCGCGACATCCAGGTGGGCGTCCCTGCGGTGCCCCAGGAAATCCGGTAACGCTATTCCCGTCGGCCCCGGCAACCCGGCACGGCCGGTTCTGCCCGCCGCGCATTGCCCACGGAGATGCGCGGTCGGCGCATTGCGAAAGGAAATGGCCGCTTCCCGGCCCGGGGTCAGCTCTTCGCCTCCCTGGCGGCAGCGTCAATCGCCGCGAGCGAACGACGCACCTGATTCCGGTCGGTCGTGTACCAGAAATCCGGCAGGGAAGCGCGCAGGAACGAACCGTAACGCGCCTTCTCCAGCCGGGGATCGAGCACCGCGACCACGCCTCGGTCACCGGACGCCCGGACGAGCCGGCCCGCGCCCTGGGCCATCAGCAGGGCCGCATGGGTCGCCGCGACCGCCATGAAGCCGTTGCCGCCCGCCTGCTCCACCGCCCGCTGCCGGGCGCTCATCAGGGGGTCGTCGGGGCGCGGGAAGGGCACCCGGTCCATGACGACGAGCTGGCAGCTGGGCCCCGGCACGTCGACGCCCTGCCACAGGGAGAGCGTGCCGAACAGACACGTACGGTCATCACCGGCGAACGTCTTGATCAGCTCGCCGAGAGTCTCCTCGCCCTGGAGCAGGATCGGCAGGTCGAGCCGGCCGCGCAGCTCCTCGGCCGCCGCCTGCGCCGCCCGCATCGAGGAGAAGAGGCCGAGCGTGCGCCCTCCGGCCGCCTCGATCAGCTCGGCCAGCTCGTCGAGCATGTCCGTCCGGCCGCCCTCCCGGCCGGGCTGGGCCAGGTGCTTGGCGACGTAGAGGATGCCCTGCTTGCGGTAGTCGAAGGGCGACCCGACGTCCACGCCCTTCCACTCCGGCACGTCCTCCCCCGTGACGCCCTCGGGGGCCAGGCCCAGCGAGGCGCCGACCCCGTTGAAGTCCCCGCCGAGCTTGAGGGTGGCCGAAGTGAGCACGACGGAGCGCTCGTTGAAGAGCTTCTCCCTCAGCAGCCCCGACACCGACAGCGGAGCCACCCGCAGCGAAGCACCGAAGCGGTCGTGCCGCTCGTACCAGACGACGTCGTACTCCGAGCCCTCCAGGATCCGCTCGGCCACCCCGTGCACGTTCTCGACCATGGCCAGGGCCTGCTTGCGGACGGCGTCCTCGTCCTGGACGGACTTGTCCCGGGTGTTGCCGATGGCCGTGATCACCGCGCGGGCCGCGTCCCGCAGGGCCGCCAGGGCGTACCCCAGGTCCTCGGGGATCTCCTCCAGGCGGCCCGGCAGGGCCAGCTCCATCAGCCGCTCGAAGCTCTCCGCGGCGGTCTGGAGCGCGTCGGCCGCCTTCTCGTCGACCAGCTTGGCGGAGCGCCGCACGGCCCGGTTGACCTGGCCCGGGGTGAGCTCGCCGGTGGCGACGCCGGTGACCCGGGAGACCAGCTCGTGGGCCTCGTCGACGATCAGCACCTCGTGGTCCGGGAGGACCGGGGCGCCCTCGATGGCGTCGATGGCCAGCAGCGCGTGGTTGGTGACCACCACGTCGGCGAGCTTGGCGCGCTCGCGCGCCGCCTCGGCGAAGCACTCGGCCCCGTAGGCGCACTTGGAGGCGGACAGGCACTCCCGCGAGGTGACCGAGACCTGGGACCAGGCCCGGTCGGAGACGCCGGGGGTCATGTCGTCGCGGTCGCCGGTCTCCGTCTCGTCCGCCCAGTCGCGCAGCCGCAGCAGGTCCTTGCCGAGGCGGCTGGTGGGGGCCGCGGCCTCCACCGCGTCGAAGAGCCCCTCCTCCTCGTCCTGCGGCACGCCCTCGTGCAGCCGGTGCAGGCAGAGGTAGTTGGAGCGGCCCTTGAGCATGGCGAACTCGGGGCGGCGCCGCAGCAGCGGGTGCAGGGAGTCCACCGTGCGCGGCAGGTCGCGCTCGACGAGCTGGCGCTGGAGCGCCAGCGTCGCCGTCGCGACCACCACGCGCTCGCCGTGGGCGAGGGCCGGCACCAGGTAGCCGAGGGACTTGCCGGTGCCGGTGCCGGCCTGCACGAGCAGGTGGGAGGTGCCGTCGATGGCCTCGGCCACGGCTTCGGCCATGGCGACCTGACCGGGGCGCTCGGTGCCGCCGACGGCGGTGACCGCGGCGTGCAGCAGTTCGGTCAGGGAGGGCTGGGAGGAGGAGGCAGTCATAGCCCTTCCACCCTACGGGGCGGCACCGACATCGCGGGCCACCTCCGCGCCATACGCCACCCGGGCCCCTTCATCCGCCCGGCACGGCAAGGGGGTTGGCGATCTCGACCCGCCCCGGCCCGTCCGTCAGCAGCGCCGGGGAGCGCAGCACGGGAGTCTCCAGCAGGAATCCGGGCAGCGGGGAGGACCCCGTGTCGCTCCGGGCGAGGAAACGGCGGAACGCGGCCAGCGCGATCCGCTCGTCCAGCAGCCGCTGGGCGCCCAACGCCCCGGTCAGGCCGAGGACGTTGTCGCTCCCCAGGTGGTGGGCGAGCCGCTCGTCGGCCTCCGCGTCGGGCACGAACGCGCCGCTCTCCCGCCCGATCCCCGGGAGACGCGCCTCCAGCTCCGCCCGCCGTGACTCCCGGAAGCGGTGGCCGCCCCGGTACCGGCCGCCGGCGGGCCAGCCGTCCGGGTCCAGGAGGACGAGGGTGTTCTGCTGGTGGGCGTCGAGGACGACGCCGGCGGCGCCGTCGAGCCACAGTACGGGGCGGACGACCGCGGACAGGTACCGCAGGAACCACTCGGCCGCGACCACGTGCCCGGGGCGGCCGGTGCGCAGGGCGAGCCGGGCGACGACGTCGGCGAGCCGCGAGGCCATCGCGGGATGGCCGGCCGATGTCTCGCGGCCGGGCCAGGGGCGGAGCGCGGTGAGGCCCGCCAGACAGACGGCGTCGTCGCCGGGGCCGAACGGATTGTGCCGGACGACGGTGTCCAGGCCGGGCAGCGGCGTGCCGTCCGGGGCGTCGGCCGCGAGCCAGGCCGGGTCGCGGACCACGTCGAAGCCGGGGCAGGCCGCGCGCCAGCGCTCCGCGAGGCCGCTGCGCAGCAGCCGGTGCAGCTCGACGCCGCGCCGGGCGGCCGCGCGCCGCGGCTCCCGGCCGGACCCGGCGACGTCCAGGTCCAGGGCGAGCCGGAGCATCGCGGGCGCGCCGGGGCGGTGCACGGTGCGGACGGAGGAGGTGGGGTGCCAGGACTCGCCCCGGGGCCCCAGGTCGTGGAGGAGTCCGTCGTCCAGCAGGCGGGCGACCGCGGGATGGTGCCGGACGGTGCGGGCCTGCCAGGGGTGCAGCGGCAGCGGCACGGTCCCGTCGGGCAGCCGCACTCCGGGCGGGAGGAGCCGGGCGGTGAGCGCCGCCGCCCCGACGGGACGGCCGCGTTCGGTCCAGGCCGAGTCCGTGGCCAGGACGGAACGGTCGACGGCGAGCCAGTGGAGCGGGAATCCGCCCCGGGTCTCGGGCGAGCAGTGGGAGGCCTCCGCCGCGGAGAGGCCCTCGCGGCTCTTGGGCGCGGGGTGCAGGGGATGACCGAGGAGCGACGACTGCTCGCCGTGGAGGAAGAGGGCGGCGCCGTCGGGGTCGGCGGGCCGGGCGCGGCGGTGCTCGACGAACGCGGCGGTGCGGCGCACCGAGTCGGCGACGCGGACGACGACGTCGGCGGTGCCGGCCGGGCGGCCCGCCCGCGGCGCGGTGTGCGCGGCCTCCCGGCCGAGCAGGGCGGCGAGCGTGACGGCGTCGAGGGCGGGCGCGTCACCGGGGGCGCCCGTCAGCGTGGGCGCGCCGAAGCGGTGGGCGCCGGTCGCGGACCAGTAGCGGACGGGGACGTGGAGCACCGTGCCGGCGGCGCGGAGCGGCAGTTGCAGGCAGTTGCCCCGCGGCCGGGGGACGCCCGTCTCGCGGACCCAGCAGCGCAGCAGGTTGTCGCGGGCGGCGCTGTCCGCCGCGGCCCGGGGGTCGGGGTGGTCGAGGGGATCCTGGTCGGGGCGGTCGGCGGGGACGCGGCCGCGCGGGACGATGGCCCGGGCGGCGGCCGTTGCGGCGGTGGTCAGGGGTGCCTTCATTCGGTGCGGCGCCGCGCCGCCGGCGTCAGGCCGGGGCCGCGCCTGCCTCCTTCCGCGTGCTGGGGGTGGGCGGGTCGGGGCGCGGGACCGCGGCGATCGCGTCGGAGAGCCGGTCCAGCACGGCCTCCGCCTGTTCGTCCGTGATGGTCAGGGGCGGCAGCAGGCGCAGCACGGCGGGCCGGGCGTCGCAGGGCCCGACGAGCAGGCCGCGCCGCAGACAGGCGTGGCGCACGGCGGCGGCCGTCGCGGCGTCGGCGAACTCGACGCCGAGGACGAGCCCGAGGCCGCGCACGTCCCGGACGCCTTCGCGCGCGAGCACGTCGCGGCGCAGGCGCGACAGGAGGCGGGCGCCGAGGGGTCCGGGCGCGGTCGGCCAGGCCGTTCTCCCTGAGGTGGCGCAGGGTGGCTCTGCCTGCCGCCAGGGCGAGCCGGTTGCCGCGGAAGGGCTCCGGCGGGCCGGCGGGCAGGTCGTCGCGGTGGACGACGAGGGCCAGCGGCAGGCCGCCGCCGACCGCGCCGGACAGGGCCATCACGTCCGGGACGGCGTCGGCGTGCTCGATGCCCCAGAACGTTCCGGTGCGTCCCGGTCCGGTGCGGGTCTCGTCGGCGACGAGGGGGACGGACCGGGCGGCGGCCGCGTCGCGGGCCGCGCGCAGCCGTTCGGCGCCGGTGACGAGGACCCCGTCCTCGTCGCTCACCGCTACGAGGGGTTCCGCGCCGGGGGCCAGCGCCAGGGCGGCGGCCAGGGCGGCCGCGCGGGACGGGGCGCAGAACCGGACGCGGGCCCGGCGGGCGAGCGGCTCCGGCAGCGTGGCCCGCAGTTCGTCGGCGAAGGCGTCGTGGACGGGTCCGGCGGCGGCCGGCGAAGCGTCCGGATCCAGGATGGAGCGGACGGCCTCCAGCGCCACGGGGTGGTTGTGGCCCAGCACCAGGGCCCCCGCGCCGGGGAAGCAGTCCAAGTAGCGGCAGCCGTCGGCTCCTTCGATCGTCAGTCCGCGGGCGCGGACCGGCACGATGGGCAGGGCGCGGGCGTGCGCACGGGCCGGCCGCTCGCGGCGCGGACCGCCGCGCGTCGTCGGCAACACCGCCGGCGGCTGGGTCAGGGGCACGTCCTGTGTCCTCCTCCTGGTACTGCGTCTGCCCGGGGAACGCCCCCGGCCCCCGGCCGGAACCACAGAGGCCGGAACCCCACAGGCCCATGGGGCACGCCGGACCGGCCACGCCGGGTGAACTCGGCGAACGCCGAGGGTCCCCCGTACGTACCAACGACGCCGGGGCCGGGGGAACACGGGCGGACGGCGAGAAGGTGCGGCATGCCACACGGGCGGACGGGCGCGCGGCCCGGCGCCGCGCCCCGCGGCGTCGGCGTAGGGTGTCCCTGCCCCGTCGCCGGGGCGGTGCATGACAAGTTCGTCAACCGTGCGCTCCAACGAGCAGACGTGCGCCTGTACATGTGTCCAAGATCGGGGGAATCCACTCCATGCCATCCCAACGCCCGTCCCTGGCCCGCCGACGAGCGTCGCGCGCCCTGGTCTCGGCCGCCGCGGCGACCGTGCTGGCGCTGACGGCCGCGGCCTGCGGCCCGTCCGACGACGAGGCGGCCGGCGGCGACAAGCCCAGCGCCTCGGCGGCCCAGCAGGGCGACACCACCCTCAAGCTCCCCAAGGGCCTGACGCTCAAGGACCTGGACAAGTGGAAGGGCGGCGCCTGGAAGAAGTGGGACAAGGAGCAGTGGCTGCGTGAGGCCCGCGACTTCATCAACCCCATCATCGAGGGCCACTGGAAGCCCGGTTCGATGAAGGACGCCCACTCCAACGACAAGACGCTCAAGGACGCTCCGGGGACCGCGCCCGGCGGCATCGGCCAGGGCGACCAGGGCGTCACCGACCCGGAGCCGCGCCCGGTGCAGGCCAAGGAGGTCGGGAAGCCCTACCGGCAGAACGCGGCGCCGGTCGGCAAGGTCTTCTTCGACAGCCCGCAGGGCCACATGGTCTGCTCGGCGACGGTCGTCAAGGACCCGGCACACCCGGGCAAGTCCAACATGGTGTGGACCGCGGGCCACTGCGTCCACGCCGGCAAGAGCGGCGGCTGGTACCGCAACATCGCCTTCGTGCCCTCCTACAACGACAAGGGCCTGCCCGCCGCCCAGGTCAACACCGCCCCGGTGCAGGACGTGGCGCCCTACGGCGTGTGGTGGGCGGACTGGGCCCAGACGTCCACCCAGTGGATCACCCAGGGCGCGGAGACCGGTGGCGCGGGCGCTCCGTACGACTTCTCCGTGCTGCACGTGAAGCCGGAGCGGGGCACGGGCAAGTCGCTGGAGGAGACGGTCGGCACCGCGCTGGCCGTGGACTTCAACGCCCCGCAGGTGAAGTCCATCCGCACGATGGGGGCTTGGGGCTACCCGGCCGCGCCGCCCTACAACGGCCAGATGATGTACGACTGCGTCGACAAGCCGGGCCGACTGTCCCTGGACTCCACCCAGCCCACGATGTACCGCATCGGCTGCACGATGACCGGTGGTTCGTCGGGCGGCGGCTGGTTCGCCCCCGGCCCCGACGGCAAGGCGGTGCTCGTCTCGAACACCTCCATCGGCCCGTCCGACAGCCGCTGGCTGGCCGGACCGCACCTGGGCCCGGAGGCGAAGGGCGTCTACGACGCCATCAGCCGCAAGTTCGCCGCGACGCGCTAGGCGCGGAAAGGGCCCGTCTCCCCGGGGAGACGGGCCCTTTCTCGTACGGCTCTCAGCTCGCCGGGACGAACTTCCGCAGCTCCGCCGCGAGTTCCTCGTGGACCCGGGCCCTGACCAGGGTGCCCTCCGCGGTGTGCTCCTCGGAGAGCACCTCGCCGTCGGAGTGGATCCGGGCGGTCAGCGCCCCGTGCGTGTACGGCACGAGGGCCTCGACCTCGACCGCGGGGCGCGGCAGGTTGGCGTCGATGAGCTCGAGCAGCTCGTCGATGCCCTCGCCGGTCCGCGCGGACACCGCGATCGAGTGCTTCTCGATGCGCAGCAGCCGCTGGAGCACCAACGGGTCGGCCGCGTCCGCCTTGTTGACCACGACGATCTCGGGCACGTCGACGGCGCCCACGTCACGGATCACCTCGCGCACGGCGGCCAGCTGCTCCTCCGGCGCCGGGTGCGAGCCGTCCACCACGTGCAGGATCAGGTCGGAGTCGCCGACCTCCTCCATGGTGGAGCGGAACGCCTCGACGAGGTGGTGCGGCAGGTGGCGCACGAACCCGACGGTGTCGGCGAGGGTGTAGAGCCGCCCGCTCGGCGTCTCGGCCCGGCGCACCGTGGGGTCGAGGGTGGCGAACAGCGCGTTCTCCACCAGGACTCCGGCGCCGGTGAGGCGGTTGAGCAGCGAGGACTTGCCCGCGTTGGTGTAGCCGGCGATGGCGACCGAGGGCACCTTGTTGCGCTTGCGCTCCTGGCGCTTGATGTCGCGGCCGGTCTTCATCTCCGCGATCTCCCGGCGCATCTTCGCCATCTTCTCGCGGATCCGCCGGCGGTCCGTCTCGATCTTGGTCTCACCGGGACCACGGGTGGCCATGCCGCCGCCGGACGAACCGGAGCCGCCACCGCCCATCTGCCGGGACAGCGACTGGCCCCAGCCGCGCAGCCTCGGCAGCATGTACTGCATCTGCGCCAGGGACACCTGCGCCTTGCCCTCGCGGGACTTGGCGTGCTGGGCGAAGATGTCGAGGATCAGCGCGTGTGCGGTCGACCACCTTGACCTTGACGACGTCCTCGAGGTGGATGAGCTGGCCGGGGCTCAGCTCACCGTCGCAGACGACGGTGTCGGCGCCGGTCTCCAGGACGATGTCCCGCAGCTCCTGGGCCTTGCCGGAGCCGATGTACGTGGCCGGGTCGGGCTTGTCGCGGCGCTGGGTCACGCCGTCCAGGACGAGGGCGCCGGCGGTCTCGGCGAGCGCGGCCAGCTCCGCGAGGGAGTTGTCGGCCTCCTGGACCGTGCCGGACGTCCAGACGCCGACCAGCACCACGCGCTCCAGGCGCAGCTGCCGGTACTCGACCTCGGTGACGTCCTCCAGCTCGGTGGAGAGGCCGGCGACGCGCCGCAGGGCGCGCGCTCGCTCGGAGCGGTCGTACTGCTCGCCGTCGCGCTCCCCGTCGATCTCGTGGCTCCAGGCGACGTCCTCTTCCATCAGGGCGTCGGCCCGAAGACCCTCGGCGAGGCTCTGGCGGTCCTGGGGAAGGGAAGAAGTGGAGGTCATGTGATCCTTTGTTCGTCGGGCGGTGCGGATGCGGCGGGGCCCGGGGCCCCGCAGTCGACAACGTCCGGCGACCCCCCTGGATTCCCGTGGTGTGCCGCGCCTGCCGACAGGACGATGTTCCCATGCCCGCCGGGGGCGTCACGCGGGTTTCCGGGTGGGCGTCCAGTCGGGGTGGCCGGGCATCGGCGGGGTCGTCGGCTCGTACAGCCAGGCGCGCAGGAACGGCGTCAGGTCCTGGTGGGAGACGCGGGAGGCGAGGCGGACGAAGTCGGCCGTGGACGCGGTGGAGTCGCGGTGCGCGGTGACCCACTCGCGCTCCAGCTCCTCGAAGGCGGCGGTGCCGATCTTCTGCCGGAGGGCGTAGAGGACCAGCAGGCTGCCGTCGTAGACCACCGGCCGGAAGATGCCGACCTTCCTCCCCGGGGCCGGGAGCTTGAGGACCGCGGGCGGCCCGCCGTCGGCGCGCATGAGATCGGAGTACTCGTACGCCCGGCGGACCCGGTCCTCCAGCTTCCGGCCGCCCTTGAGCTCGGCGTACAGCGACTCGTACCAGGTGGCGTGGGCTTCGTTGAGCCAGAGGTCGGACCAGGTGCGGGGGCTGACGCTGTCACCGAACCACTGGTGCGCCAGCTCGTGGACCATCACCGACTCCACGTACCAGGCGGGCAGGTCGGCGCGGGTGAACAGGTCGTTCTCGAAGAGGGACAGGGTCTGGGTCTCCAGCTCGAACCCGGTGGACGCCTCCGCGATCAGCACCCCGTAGTTCTCGAAGGGGTACTTCCCCACCTTCCCCTCCAGCCACGCCAGGTGCTCGGGCGTCTTCGCCGTCCAGGCCTCCAGCCGCTCCCGTCCGGCGGCCGGCAGGACGTCGCGCAGCCGCAGTCCGCGCGGCCCGGTCCCCTCCGGGACGACGGAACGGCCGATGGCGACCTGGGCGACCTCGGTGGCCATGGGGTGCCGGGTGCGGTAGACCCAGGTCGTGCCGGAGCCCCGGGTGACACGGCCCACGAGCAGCCCGTTGGCGACCACCGTCAGCTCCTTGGGGGCCCGCACGCGGAAGGTGAACGGCGCCTTCTCCGACGGGTGATCGCTGCCGGGGAAGACGCGGTGCGCCGCGTCCGCCTGGTTGGCCATGACCAGTCCGTCCTTGGTCGGGACCCAGCCGCCCTCCTTGGAGCCCCGCGGATCGCTGGTGTGGTGGACCGTGACCATGAACGGAGTGCCGCGCGGGACGGGCCGGGCCGGGGTGACGACGAGGTCCTCCTCGACCGGAGTGAAGGCCGCCCGCGCCCCGTTGACCTCGACCGAACGCACCGTCCCCCGGGCGAAGTCCAGGTTGAACCGCGCCAGCCGCGCGGTGGCCCGGGCGCCGATCCTGGTCACCGCGTCCAGCGGGGCGGTGTTGCCGTGGTAGTCGAGGGAGATGTCGTACTCGGTGACGTGGTAGCCGGGGTTGCCCAGGTACGGGAAGAGCCGGTCGCCGATGCCCAGCGGGGCGGGCGGCGGGGCGGCCCCTGCCAGCAGGGACAGGGACGCGGTGGCGGCGAGGGCGGCGCAGCGGCGGACGGGCCTGCGCCGCCGCGGGGAACGCTCCCCGGGAGAGTGCGACATGCGTCCACCGCTACCAGCGCACCGGGGCCGGTGGTGTGCGGCGCGCAGGGCCCCACCCGTACGAGCGTCCCGGAATGCGGGGATTTCCGATCCTCTGTGCTAGAGGGCCCCCTGTGCTGGAGAGCCCCTGTACTGGAGGACCCCTCTGCTGGAGGACCCCTCTACTGGAGGGACGTGGGTCAGAGGGACGCCGCCGCGGGGCGGCCCGCCCGGCCCACGTCGTAGACCCCCGGGACGCGGCGCATCGCCCGCATGAGCTCCGGCAGGTGGGCGGCGTCGGGCAGTTGGAGGGTGTAGGTGTGGCGGACGCGCTGCTCGTGCGGCGGCTCGACGGCCGCGGAGATCACGGCGGCGCCCTGGGCGGCGATGACCTCCGTCAGATCGGCGAGCAGGTGCGGCCTGCTGAACGACTCGGCGCGCAGCGTCACCCGGCAGTCCCCCGATCCCGGTCCGGCGGGGTCGCGCCAGTGGACGCGGACCGGCCGCCGCCCGGCGGTGACCATGCGGGCCACCACCGGGCATTCGGCGCGGTGCACGGTGACCGCCCGGCCGCGCACGGCGAAGCCGGTGACCTCGTCCGGGGGGACGGGGGTGCAGCAGCCGGCCAGCCGGGCGTGCGCGGCGGCGAACCCCTCCTCGTCGCAGACGACGGCGACGGGGGTGCGGGAGGCGGGGGCCCGCCGGCCGCGGCGCGGCCCGCGCCGCCGGGGGGCCGGTCCTCCGCCGGGGAAGCGGCGGGCCCGTCCACCGGGTGGGTGGCGAACCAGCGGCCGATGGCGATCCGCGCCGCGGGCGTACGGGCGTGCTCCAGCCAGTCGCGGGACGGCCCGGAGGCGGTGTCCGGGGACATCAGCAGGTGCAGGGTGTCCCCCGTCGCGCAGGACCGTGCTGAGCGTCACCAGCCGTCCGTTGACCCGGGCGCCGATGCAGCTGTGGCCGCCCTGGCCGTACTGCGCGTACGCCGCGTCGACGCAGCTGGAGCCGGCCGGGAGGCCCACGGTGCCGCCGTCGGCGCGGAAGACGGTGATCTCCCGGTCCTGGGCCAGCTCGTCGTGGAGGGAGGTCCAGAAGGTGTCCGGGTCGGGAGCGGCCCGCTGCCACTCCAGCAGCCGGGAGAGCCAGCCGGGACGGGTGGGGTCGGAGCGCTCCTCGCACGCGTCGTCGGGCGGCTCGGCGGCGGAGGGGGTGCCCAGCGCGATCACGCCCGCCTCGGCGACCCGGTGCATCTGGTGGGTGCGGACGATGACTTCGGCCACCTCGCCGTACTCCCCCGCCACGGCGGTGTGCAGCGACTGGTAGAGGTTGAACTTGGGGGCGGCGATGAAGTCCTTGAACTCCGAGATGAACGGCGTGAAACAGGTGTGCAGTTCACCGAGGACCGCGTAGCAGTCGGCGTCCTCCGCGACGAGGACGAGCAGGCGCCCCAGGTCCGCCCCGGTCACCTCGCCGCGCTTGAGCCGCACCCGGTGCACGGAGACGAAGTGCCGCGGGCGGACGAGGACTTCGGCGCCGACCCCGGCCTCGCGCAGCACGGCGCGCGCACCCGGACGGCGGTGGCCTCCAGCGGGTCCGGGCGGCCGGCGTGGGCGCGGACGACGTCCCGGGTGCGGGCGTACTCCTCGGGATGGAGGATGGCGAAGACCAGGTCCTCCAGCTCGGCCTTGAGCACCTGGATGCCGAGCCGCTCGGCGAGCGGGATCAGCACGTCGCGGGTGACCTTGGCGATGCGGGCCTGCTTCTCGGGCCGCATGACGCCGAGCGTGCGCATGTTGTGCAGCCGGTCGGCGAGTTTGATCGACATCACGCGGACGTCGTTGCCGGTGGCCACGAGCATCTTGCGGAAGGTCTCGGGCTCGGCGGCGGCGCCGTAGTCGACCTTCTCCAGCTTGGTGACACCGTCGACGAGGGAAGCGCACCTCCGCGCCGAACTCCCGCCCCACCTGATCGAGCGTCACCTCGGTGTCCTCGACGGTGTCGTGCAGCAGCGAGGCCGTCAACGTCGTGGTCTCGGCGCCCAGTTCGGCCAGGATCAGGGTGACGGCCAGCGGGTGGGTGATGAACGGGCCGCCGCTCTTGCGCGTCTGGCCGCGGTGGGAGGTCTCGGCGAGCTCGTAGGCGCGGCGCAGGATGTCGAGGTCGGCGCCGGGGTGGTGGGCCCGGTGCGCCTTCGCCACGTGCTCGATGGCATCGGGGAGGCGGTCACGGGCGCCGGAACCGCCGAGGGCCGCGCGCGCCCCAGCCGCCTCAGGTCGATCCGGCGGCCGCGCCTGCGGCGGGGAGCACGTTCGTTCGTGGCCTCTGCGCTCATGGGCACCTCCGGCAGCCTCGACCGGCGGTGGGCTCACGCCTCCGGACCGGGTGCTTGATGCTACCGACCCCATCACGCACCGCTCACCCCCTCTCGCCCAGAGTGAACCGGATCACCCATTCGAGCGAGTCGCGTGTACGGAAATACGGTGACCGGACCGGAGGCGGGTGGCGGCGGACCGTCAGGAGGCCGTCAACCAGGCGGTGTCGAAGCGCCCCTCGGCGACGATCACCGCGGGACCGGTCATCTCGACCGTGCCGTCCGGGAGCTCGCTGATCACCAGCCGGCCGCCGGGGAGGTCCACGGTGTACGCGACGGGGTGCCCGGCGACGGCCGGGTCCAGGCCGTCCCGGCGGGCCGTGGCGACCATCACCGCGCAGGCGCCGGTGCCGCAGGACCGGGTCTCGCCGGAGCCGCGCTCGTGCACCCGCATCGCCACGTGGCGCGGGCCGCGGTCGGCGACGAACTCGACGTTGGTGCCGTCCGGGTAGGCGGCCGCTGGGGCCACCGCGGGAGCGGTGTACAGGTTGCCGGCGTCGGCCAGGTCGTCGACGAAGAGGACGGCGTGCGGGTTGCCCATGTTCACGTTGCGCGCGGGCCAGCTGCGCTCTCCGACGGTGACGGTCACGTCGCCCCCGGGGAGCGCCGCCCGGCCCATGGAGACGGTGATCTCGCCGGGCGTCCCGTCGGGGCCCGCCTTGGCGATGTGCGCGCGACGCACGCCCGCCCGGGTCGCGACGGGCACGTCGCCCTCCTCGGCCAGACCGGCCCACTGGAGGTAACGGGCGAAGACGCGGACGCCGTTGCCGCACATCTCGGCGATGCTGCCGTCGCTGTTGCGGTAGTCCATGAACCACTCGGCCTCGGCGGCCATCGCCCGCGCCTCGGGGTGCGCGGCGGAGCGCACCCACCCGGAGCACGCCGTCCGCCCCGATGCCGGCACGCCGGTCGCACAGCCGCACGACGGCGGCCGGGGACAGCTCCATCAGCCCGTCGTGGTCGGGGATGATCACGAAGTCGTTCTCGGTGCCGTGGCCCTTGAGGAAGGCGGTCTGTGCGGTGCTCACGGTTCGATGGTACGGGCCACCGGGCGGCGCCTCCCAGCCGGGCGGCGCCCCCGGCCGAGGGGCCTCAGCGCAGCCGGGCGACGCGCCAGACCGCCAGGACGGCGACCACCAGGACGACGGCGGTGTACGAGGCCACGTAACGCCAGTCGGGCCGCCGCCCCGAGCCGCGCTGCGGCAGGCCGGGCCAGGTGTAGCCGACGCGACGGGCCGCCATCACGCCCCAGCCGGCGGCGCAGCCGCTGATGAGCAGGCCGAGCATGGCGACGACCGGCCCGCCGTCGCCGAACTCGAAGGCCAGCGGGAAGGCGAACATCAGCGAGCCGAGCGCGGCGAGCACGACGATCGGCGCGAGCTGCCAGGCGCGGAGCCGGCGCGGGGGGCGCAGCTCGCGGAAGGACGCGGGGCGCGGCCGCGTCCGGCGCGGGCGCCCCGGTGTCCTCGGGACCGTCCGGGGAGAGCGCCCCGCTCTCGCCGCGGGGCGGCGGCTGCGGTCTGTCGCGGGGGCCGGCCTCCATCGCCACGCGCCCTCCCAACCGGACTTCACGGCTCGATCGAAGTTTGATGATGGCACGCCCCCGGAAGGCCTCGATGACACGTGGCGCTTCCCGATGCCATCACGTGATCAGGCTGTGACCGCCCGTTCGACCAACGCCAGCGCGCGACCCGGGAGTTCCGCCCGGTCCCCGGCGGCTCCGCTGAGCCAGTGGACCCGGGAATCCCGCCGGAACCAGGAGTCCTGACGGCGTGCGAAACGTTTCGTGGCGCGGACGGTCTCGTCCCGTGCGGCCTGCTCGGTGCACTCGCCGGCGAGGAAGGCGAGCACCTGCTGGTAGCCCAGCGCGCGCGAGGCGGTGCGCCCCTCGCGCAGCCCCGCGCGCTCCAGCGCGCGGACCTCGTCCACGAGCCCCTCCTCCCACATCCGGTCCACGCGGGTGGTGATGCGCTCGTCGAGTTCGGGGCGCGCGACGTCGACGCCGATCTGGAGGGTGTCGTAGACGGCCGTCTCGCCGGGCAGGTTGGCGGTGAAGGGCTTGCCGGTGATCTCGATGACCTCCAGGGCGCGGACGATGCGCCGCCCGTTGCCGGGCAGGATCGCGCGGGCGGCCTCCGGGTCGGCGGCGGCCAGCCGGGCGTGCAGAAGGCCCGGTCCGTGCTCGGCCAGTTCGTCCTCCAGGCGGGCGCGGACGGCCGGGTCCGTGCCGGGGAACTCCAGGGCGTCGACGGCGCCCTTGATGTAGAGCCCGGAGCCGCCGACCAGGACGGGGGTGCGCCCCTCGGCCAGCAGCCGGTCGATCTCGGCGCGGGCGAGCCGTTGGTACTCCGCCACGCTCGCGGCCTCGGTGACGTCCCAGATGTCGAGCAGGCGGTGCGGCACCCCCTGCCGCTCCTCCAGGGTCAGCTTGGCGGTCCCGATGTCCATGCCCCCGGTAGAGCTGCATCGAGTCCGCGTTGACGACCTCGCCGTCCAGGTGCCGCGCGAGCGCGACACCGAGGTCCGACTTGCCGGCCGCCGTGGGGCCGACGACGGCGATGACCTGCGGTGCGGGGGCTGCTTTTCTCACCGCACCAGTCTCGCAAACCTCAGACCGCCGCTCGAACGAGCGACGTGACGCGCCGCCCCCGGCCTCGTTGCCTGTTGCGAGGTTCCGACCGCCGGTTAACGGGCCGGAGCCCGGGAGCGGCGCAAGGGGACGCACCGGGCGATCCGGGATTTCGCTCACACCAGTAAGGTAATGGAGTAGATATGGGCGTGTTTTCTTGGCTTCGCCGTAAGCCGTCGCAGGCGTCAACGGAGGAGGTCACGGCGGACACCCGGACGGCGGATTCCGACACCGCCGCCGCTCCGGAGGCGGCCTCCGAGAAGGCGGCCCCGGCGGAGGAGTCCGCGGCCGGCGACGCGGCCGCTGAGGGGGGAGAGGGCGTCGAGATCCCCAAGCAGCAGTCCGCCGAGGAGGCGGCCGACAGCGAGGCCGGCGAGGGCGCCCGCAAGTAGCGCGCAGCGCGCGGAACGAAACGAGGGTAGGTGCCCATGGGCCTGTTCGACGATCTCAAGGCCAAGCTCGGTCCGGTGAAGGACAAGGTCGGCGACCTCGTGCAGCAGCACGGGGACAAGATCGAGCAGGGTCTGGACAAGGCCGCTCAGGTGGTCGACACCAAGACCGACGGCAAGTACAGCAGCCAGATCCGGACCGGCACGGGCAAGGCCAAGGAGGCCCTGGAGCGGCTCGCCGAGCAGGACGGCGGATCCGCCCGGGGCGACAAGGGCACCTCCTGACGATCCGTACCGGCGAACGGCCGCGGGGCACACCGCTCCGCGGCCGTCGCCGTACGCGGAGGAGTCAGGACCAGGCGGCCACGTGGTACCCGACCCCGTACGGGGCCTCGTCGTACAGCAGCCCGCCGCGCAGCCCGGCGCCCTCCGCGGCGCCCGCGAGCACCTGCCAGGGCGCCCGCCCCGCGGCCTGCAGCTCCAGGGCGAGCTCCGGGTCGATGCCGGCCAGGGCCGCGGTGTCGGCGGAGCCCAGGGCGGCGGCCGTGGCGGCGTCGAAGGGTTCGGCGCGGTCGTCCAGGTAGCCGGGGGCCTTCAGGGTGCGGCAGGCGCTGCCGTCGCCCGTCACGAGGAGGGCGACGCGGCCCTCGCCCGCGGCCAGTTCACGGCCCGCGGCCAGGCAGTCGTCGGCGTCGAGCGACTCGGCCACCGCCAGGCCCTCGACGGGCGCGGCCGACCAGCCGGTGCGTTCCAGCAGCCAGGCCGCGACGGCCAGCGACAGCGGCAGGGGCCGGGCGCCCGCGGTGCCGTCCCGGCCGAGGCGGACGTCGAGGTCCACCCCGAAGCCGCGGAACGAGCCGACGGCGCCCTGCGGGTAGCGGCCGTCGTGCGGCGAAGCGGCGGGCCCGACCACGACGAGCCGGTCGGGGCGGGCGGCGGCCGCCACGGCCACCGCGTCCAGGCAGGCGGCCCGCAGGGCGTCGAGCTCCGGGGCCGCCCCGGCGGCCAGTTCGGGGACGAGCAGCGGCGGACAGGGGCACACGGCGGCGGCGACGAGCATGCGGGAACGATACGCCCCGCGCGGTGCCCGCCGCCGCATCAGGCCCGGGTCAGGCGAGGCTGCACCCCGGGGCGGCGGGCGCCGGCAGCGGGGCGGGCGCGCCGATCGTCGGGATGCCGAGCATCACGCCCCGGGGCTTCTCCGCCACCGCGGCGTTGCGCTTCTCCCAGGCGTCGCCCGCGCGGGTGCGGCGCACGCCCATGGCCGGGCCCTCGGCCAGCAGGTGGTGCGGGGCGGCGTAGGTGATCTCGACCGTGACCACGTCGCCCGGGCGGACCGGCTCGTCCGGCTTGGTGAAGTGCACAAGGCGGTTGTCGGGGGCACGGCCGGACAGGCGCCGCGTGGCGTCGTCCTTGCGGCCCTCGCCCTCGGCCACCAGGATCTCCAGCGTCCGGCCGACCTGCTTCTTGTTCTCCTCCCAGGAGATCTCCTCCTGGAGGGCCACCAGGCGCTCGTAGCGCGCCTGCACGACCTCCTTGGGGATCTGCCCGTCCATGGTCGCCGCCGGGGTACCGGGGCGCTTGGAGTACTGGAAGGTGAAGGCGTTCGCGAAGCGGGCCTCGCGGACCACGTGCAGGGTCTGCTCGAAGTCCTCCTCGGTCTCGCCGGGGAAGCCCACGATGATGTCGGTGGAGATGGCCGCGTCCGGCATGGCGGCGCGCACCTTCTCGATGATGCCGAGGAAGCGTTCCTGGCGGTACGAGCGGCGCATCGCCCTGAGGACCGTGTCCGAGCCGGACTGCAGCGGCATGTGCAGCTGGTGCATCACGTTCGGCGTCTCGGCCATGGCGGCGATCACGTCGTCGGTGAAGTCGCGCGGGTGCGGCGAGGTGAAGCGGACGCGCTCCAGGCCCTCGATGTTCCCGCAGGCCCGCAGCAGCTTGGAGAAGGCCTCGCGGTCGCCCATGTCGGAACCGTAGGCGTTGACGTTCTGCCCGAGCAGGGTGATCTCGGTGACGCCCTCGGCGACGAGCGCCTCGACCTCGGCCAGGATGTCGCCGGGCCGGCGGTCCTTCTCCTTGCCGCGCAGCGCGGGCACGATGCAGAACGTACAGGTGTTGTTGCAGCCGACGGAGATCGAGACCCAGGCCGCGTAGGCGCTCTCGCGGCGGGTGGGCAGCGTGGAGGGGAACGCCTCCAGCGACTCGGCGATCTCGACCTGGGCCTCCTCCTGGACGCGGGCGCGCTCCAGCAGCACGGGCAGCTTGCCGATGTTGTGCGTGCCGAAGACGACGTCGACCCAGGGGGCCTTGGTGACGATGGTGTCCCGGTCCTTCTGGGCCAGGCAGCCGCCGACGGCGATCCGCATCCCGGGGCGCCGCGCCTTCATCGGCGCCAGCCGGCCCAGGTTGCCGTAGAGCTTGTTGTCGGCGTTCTCGCGCACGGCGCAGGTGTTGAAGACGACGACGTCGGCGTCGCCCTCCGCGGTGCCCTCGGGCGCCCGCACGTAGCCGGCGTCCTCCAGCAGGCCGGAAAGCCGTTCGGAATCATGGACGTTCATCTGGCACCCGTAGGTGCGTACCTCGTACGTTCCCTTGACGTCCACTGCCTGGCTCCGGTCGCTGCTGCTGGTCATTCCTCAAGGGTAAGGGGGTGCCGGAGTGCACTCCGCCGCCAGTGCCGGGGGCGGGCGCCCGCCGAGGGGCCGCCGGCGCGGTGCCGGGGTCCCGGCCCCCGGCCGTTTCCGATCATTACCGGACACGTCCCACCCCTGGCCGCCCGGCCCCGGGGCTGGCAGGATCCGCCCATGGCCCCCCGGATCCCGCACCTCGGCAGGCGCCGCGCCGTCCAGGCGAGTGCCGTGACCGCCGTGCTGTGCGCCCTGCTGGCGTGGTGGCTGGTGACACCGGAGGGAACGCCGTCGCCCTCCGGGCGGATGTCGATCGCCACCGGCACCCCCTCGGGGGTGTACGCCAAGTACGGCGCGATGCTCAAGGACGATCTGGCCCGCGACCTCCCCGCGCTGGAGGTGCGGGTGCGGCACAGCAAGGGCTCGGTCGACAACCTGCGCCAGGTCATGTCCGGCGAGGCCGACTTCGCGATCGCGACGGCCGACGCGGTCGCCACGTACGTCGACGAAGGGTCCCCGGGCGGCAACCGGCTGCGCGCCTGCGCCCGGCTGTACGACGACTACATCCACCTCGTGGTGCGCAAGGGGGCGCCCGTGCGGTCCGTGCGCGACCTCAAGGGGCTCAAGGTGGGCGTGGGGGCGGACGGGTCCGGGGTGCAGCTGATCGCCCGGCGGATGCTCACGGCCGGGGGGCTCGACTTCGAGCGGGACGTCACCCCGGTCAAGGCCGGCATCGACACCCTGCCCGGGATGCTGCGCGACGGGGGTGTCGACGCCTTCTTCTGGTCCGGCGGGCTGCCGACCACCTCCCTGCGCAGGCTCGGCACGGAGATCCCCATCCGCTTCGTCCCGCTCGCCGACCTCACCGGGCCGCTGCGCGACCTGGGGCCGGGAGGCCGCTTCTACCGGGCGGCCGTGATGCCGCCGGACGCCTACCCGGGCACGGTCACGGAGGCCGTGAAGACCGTCGCGGTCGCGAACCTCCTCGTCACCACGGACCGGACGGACGCGGCGCTGACGGAGGGCGTCACCCGCACGGTGATCCGCAGCCGGGACCGCATCGGACAGGTCGTGCACGCCGCCCAGTTGGTCGACCTGCGCACGGCGGTCTTCACCGATCCCCTCCCCCTGCACGCGGGGGCGCGCCGCTACTACGTGTCGGGCAAGCCCTGATCCTGCGGCCGCTCGCGCGGCACCCGGATCGTCACGCGCAGCCCGTGCGGCGCGTTCGGCGCGTACGAGAGGGCGGCGCCGCCCGCGGTGAGCAGGGCGCGGGAGATGGACAGGCCGAGGCCGGAACCGGAGACGTTCTGGTGACGCCCGCTGCGCCAGAAGCGGTCGCCGACGCGGGTGAGTTCCTCCTCGGTCAGCCCGGGGCCCTCGTCGGCCACGGTGACGGTCACCCGGTCCCCGACGACGGCCAGGGAGACCTCGACGCGGGATCCGGCGGGCGTGAACTTCAGCGCGTTGTCCACGACCGCGTCCAGCGCGCTGGAGAGGGCGATCGGGTCGGCCCAGCCGGTGACGGCGGCCGGTCCCGTGTAGCCGAGGGCCACCTGCTCGCGGCCGGCCACCGGGCTCCAGGCGCCCACCCGGTCGGCGACGAGCGCGGCGATGTCGGTCAGCTTCAGGTCGGCGGCGGTGTGTTCGGCCAGCGCCAGGTCCAGGAGGTCGTCCAGGACCCGGGCCAGCCGCTTGCCCTCGGCGCGCACCGAGGCGATCTCCGCGTGCCCCTCGGGGAGGTCCAGGGCCATCAGGTCGATCCTCAGCAGCAGGGCCGCGAGCGGATTGCGCAGTTGGTGCGAGGCGTCGGCGACGAAGGCGCGCTGCTGCTCCAGGGCGTCCTCGACGTCGTCCGCCATCTCGTTGAACGACCGGGCCAGGCGGCGGAGTTCCGGCGGTCCGCTGTCGGCCGCGACGCGCGCCTGGAGACGGCCCTCGGCCATGCCGTGGGCGGCGGCGTCCAGGATCCGCACGGGCCGCAGCACCCAGCCGGTGAGCCGGAACGCGGCGGCGACGGCCAGCAGCATCGCGGCGGTCTCGCCCGCGGCCAGCAGCAGCCACCGGTGCAGGATGCGCGAACGCAACGCTCCGGTGGGCGAGTCGGTGACGACGACCGCGACGACGTCGCCGTCCCGGATGACGGGCGAGGCGACGGTGAGCCGGCCGTGGCGCCAGGGCCAGACCTGGGCGGGGTCGTGGCTGCGCCGCCCGGCGAGTGCCTCGTCGAACGCCCGCCGGCCCTCCCCGCGGTCCGGCACCCGCCAGCCGTCCGGGGCGGCGGCCACGGCGGTCCTGTCGCGGCGGAAGACCCCGGCCCGTATGCCGTAGAGCTCCTCGTAGCGGGTGAGTTCGGCACCCAGGGTGGCCGTCCGGTCGTCCGCCCCGGATGGCTGGAGGACGACGAACTGGGCCAGCGCGGCGAAACGGGCGGTGTCGTCGACCCGGTCCACGACGACGCGCTGCTGCTCCACGGCGGCCAGGCCGGCGCCGAGCGGGAGGCCGAGGGCGAGCAGCACACCGGCCATGAGGACGATGAGCAGCGGAAGGAGGCGGGCGCGCACGGGCGGGGCCGTCAGACGGCGGGAACGACGATTTTGTAACCGACGCCCCTGACGGTCTCGATGAGCGCGGGCATGCGCAGCTTGGCGCGGAGCGAGGCGATGTGCACCTCCAGGGTCCGTCCCGTCCCCTCCCAACTCGTGCGCCACACCTCGCTGATGATCTGTTCCCGGCGGAAGACGACGCCGGGCCGCCGGGCGAGCAGGGCCAGCAGGTCGAACTCCTTGCGTGTGAGGGGAACGACGAGGCCGTCCACGGAGACGCGGCGGGTGGACAGTTCGATGGTGAGCGACCCCAGGCGCAGTTCGCTCTCCGGGGAGCCCGCGGACGGCCGTGCGCGCCCCTCGGTGGCCGGGGTGCGCCGGGCCACGGCGTGGATGCGGGCGAGCAGTTCACCGGTGTCGTACGGCTTGACGACGTAGTCGTCGGCGCCCAGGTTCAGGCCGTGGATCTTGGAACGGGTGTCGGCGCGGGCGGTGACCATGATGACGGGGGTGCCGGTGGACCGCCGGATCCTGCCGCAGACCTCGAAGCCGTCCTGGTCGGGCAGGCCCAGGTCGAGCAGGACCACCCCGAACGGGGCGCCGTCGCCCGGCAGGAGCGCCTGCAGGGCCTCCTCACCGCTGCGGGCATGGGTGACGGCGAAGCCGTGCCGCGCCAGGACGGCCGACAGGGCCGCGGCGACGTGGTCGTCGTCCTCGACGAGCAGCAGTCTCATCGTCCTCCGTCCGGCTGCCCTGCACACTGCAGCACGCCACCACAACGCAACACTGCATCCACGCCGATAAACAGCGGACACGTCAAGGGGGCACCGCATCCAGCGTTTCCAACACCCAGCTGGTGCGTGATCTCACCACCCTCTCGAACCTACACTCTAGCGACAGACCACACTTACGCGGCCACATCAGCTCTTTTCAACATAGGCCGCATATCCCCAGGATCCTGGCTTCATCATCGCACCAATATGACCGACCAGAGCAACTCAGCCATCCACTCATTGGCTCGTTTCGATCGTGAATTTTCCACTCACCCATGCTTGCCTTTCCTTCGGCACCACAGGGCACAAGAAATCCTCATGAAACTCCCATCGCTGGCCCAAAACACGGACGATGAGGTCACAACAGGCTAGGGGCCTCACCGAGGCACCCATTCGACCAAGCCTGCCGCCCTAGTAAAGAGTCAACTCGCGAGTTAAATCAGACCCGCCACAATCCCATGCAAGCCGTCAAACAAAACAAAGGAGACCCTACATGAGCACAACCGCACCCAAAAGGTCTCAAGCCATCCGGTGGGCTGCCACAATAACCGCACTGGCAGCAGCACCAGTTCTTCTCGTCACGCCTTCCGCCCAGGCTGACGCGAACGTAAAGGGCTCGTCATGCAGTCCTATGTTCAGCAATTCCAAAGTTTTCTACGCCAGCACAATAGGTGGCAAAGTACCCATCAAGGTATATGTACGGATGTGCGTCGAGAAAACCGGTAACGGCCACAAGGCCGCCGCCTTGGTCGGGGCAGTGGGCGACACTGGGGGGGATCTCAGCGGCCCGCCACTGTTCGACAAGTTCGAGGTTGCGGTAGCCCTCAACAAGAACGGCAATGCCGGCCTCAAGGCATACTGCAACATCGCATACGACCTCAATCGCATGCAAAATCTACCGCAGTACTGCGACACAAGCGTCGACGGGTCGTCCTCCAGGGGAGGCTGGTCCGGAGGAGGGTACGTCAAGTACCGGCTTCACAACCAGGGTGAATCCTACTGGGGAGGCATAAATGATTCACCCACCATCGACTGAACCACACACTTCAGCATAGGCTGAACGAATACCCTCGTGTAATGCCCCGACCGTGGAGCACGGTTGGGGCATTACGCAAGCCACTTGGTCAGGTGGAGGCGGGCAGGCCAGCCCTAATGTGACTGACAAAAATATTCCAGGCACCACGCTCAAAGGAGACAGCTGTACCGCAAGCATCCTTGCTGTCGCGCGTCGCTACCACCGCACCCTTATAAGAGATTTCGATACACTGACCGTTGCCACTACTGTAAGAACTCTTCCACCATATGCCTGCAGCATATCTCAATCCACCCACATCGGATTTCTTTTCCCTCACTGCATCTCCCTGGCCAACTCGGCAATCAACTTCGATGAGTTGCTGGGGCTAAGCGCAACTGCACAAAGGCTGTCGAAGATTTCGCCGTACCGACGAACGTCGGCTTCGGTTTCCAGGAACAAATCACCTGCCATGCTGTCGATGTAGATGATTTCTGGATCTTCGACATCCGGGAAACCCATGAGCACGAACGAACCGGGCATACCTGCGTGCGCCCCTGCGCTGAACGGGATGATTTGGAGCGTCACTTGCGGCTCCCCAGCCACAGCCGTGAGCCATTTCATCTGCTCATGCAGCACCGCAGGCCCGCCGACCATGCGCCGCAAGGCCGCCTCGTCCATGATTGCCCAGAGATTCAGCCGGCCGGTTTCAGCGAGCACTGCCTGGCGTTCCATCCGAGCCTGCACCCGCTGCTCAACTTCTCTGGCACTTGCCGTCGGCAAAACACCTCTGACCACAGCCCGCGCGTAGCCTTCGGTCTGCAGAAGACCAGGGATGAATAGCGATTCATAGTTGCGTACAGTATGAGCCTCAGCCTCGAAACTGATGTAGGCAGTATATTCCTCAGGTAGTTCACTGTGATAAGGACGCAGCCAACCCGGCGAACTGACGCCTTGCGACAACGCCACAATTTCGCCACGCTGATTCGAGCCCACTCCATACAGATCGAGGAGGGCTGCCAGGGTCCGCTGCTGCGGCCGAACCCTGGCCGTCTCGATCCGGTAGAGCGTCGCCGTGTTGATCCCTGTCTGCCTGGTGACGTCTTCCCTAGTCAGACCCGCAGTCTTGCGTAGGCGGCGCAGCTCTGCGGCAAGTCGCCGCAGGCGGACCGTCGGCAACTGACGCTTCGGAGGCATCCGCACCAACCCTTCATCTCCATACGAGGCAACGGCGATTCTGTCCGGCAACCACCCCTGCTGCAAGGCAAGTTCGCACATGCACGCTATGCATCCTCATAGCTTGCACACGACCACTCGGAGAGTGCATCCTGAGCACCCAGTCGCCAACTGTCACAGCGTCATCACAGTTAGGTGATCGTTGGTGGCCCAGTCATGCCCAAAGTCAAACCCCGGCGACCGTCCTACCGGCCCCGGGGCGTGGCCAACGCTAAGAAGGAGCGCTGACATGCACGACTGTATCTTCCGGTGGTTCGGATGGCTAAGGAAGACTCTTGGCCTCGCTCTGGAGATCCCCCCGGCAACTACGCTCCGCCCGACCACACCGACCCCAACGGCCAGCCGACACGTTCCCGAACAGGCCCCGCAGCGTCGCTGCGGCTGCGAACAACTCGCCCCGATCCAGACCAGCGACGAGTACGTCCTCGTCCCCTCAGTACACGGCCTCAACATCGTCCGCCGACCACAGGTCGACGAGGTGGAGCGATGAACACCGTTCCACCAACCGGCTCCTACGTCGTAGACATCGCCCGGGACAAGGTTGGTCAGGTGATGTCCTGCGATCGCAGCCGCCTCCGGCTCCGGCCGGTGCGAGGCGGGCTGGCATGGGGCTCAGAGTTGAGCAACATTCGACAGGCAACCACGGACGAAGTCCTGAGCGCCAAGGTCAAAGCCGCGAACGCCGAGTCAGGAAGAGAGGAAGTGAGCGTCCTTACCGTGATCCGGTTCGCCGACTGGGCCATCACTCCTGAGACAGCTTCAGAGGCCCCCGCGATCGTCCACGAGTTGGAGTGCACCACCTGCGGAGCCATCTCCGGGGCAGATGAGGACTTCGAAACGGCTCGGGATTGGGCCTTCAGGCACGTCAGACGCACCCCCTCCCACACCGGCTATCGCGAGATCATTCACCGATTTTGGCGGGCAACTCTCGTAAGGTAAACCAGACGAAGGCTCGGGACCCATCCTCGACAGTGGGCCCGAGCCTCACAACGTTCGTGCACTCCCTCTCGCACTTACGCAACACACAGGCACTGAACAGGGCTTGTGGAGCGCCCGGGGCTCGGGAACGGGCACGCCGGGTGCGGGAAGCGGTCCGGGGAAACGGGCCGGTCGACGAGACCGAAACCGCGCCTCGGATCGACTTCACCACCCACCTGACCGCCAGCATGCGCAAGTTCACCGCCGAACGGGACTGGCTGCACGTCTACCAACTGCCGCCCTACGCACCCGACCTCAACCCGGTCGAGGGTATCTGGTCCCTCCTGCGGCGCGGACCACTGAGCATTTCCGATCTACGCCCTGGCGAGTGACGTGCGTTTCTGGATCAACGCGAGGAGTGCGTGGAGCAGTCTGGTGATGCGGTTGGGGCTGATGCGTACGAGGTCGAGGATCCGCCAGCGTTTGAGGACGGCGAAGGCCCGCTCGGCGGGCGCGCGGAGTCTGGCATGGGCGGAGTTGCCCTTCTTTTCCCAGCCGTTGTGGCTCTTGCCTTTCGGGCGGCGGACCGGGGTCCGGATGGTGCCGCCGGCGCCGAGGTAGCCCAGGTCAGCGGTGGTCTCCACGTCGGCGTCGCTGACGGCGGCGATGATGCCGTCCCCGCGGGCGGCGGGCAGGTCGTTGACCGATCCGGGCCGCGCCTGCCCCAGGTAGGCAAGCTCGCCCTCCACGCTGGTCAGCGCCTGGACGTTGACGCCGTGGTCGTGGTGCTTGCCGCTGTACAGAAGGTCGTCGTTGTCCTCGGTGGCCTGGGCCGCGCAGCGCCAGGTGCGGATCAGAGTGCCGTCCAGCAGCAGGCGACGCCGGGGACCGGCGGCCTGGACGGCATCGGCGAGGGTGGGCGCGTGTGCGGACAGGACGTCGATGCCTTCGTTGACGTAGCGCCAAGCAGTGTCGGTGCTGACGCCGAAGTGGGTGCCGAGACGGGCGAAGGCGTCACCGTTGGCCAGGTGGACCAGGACCATGACCGCCTGGTCGTAGGAGGTCAGCTTGCGCCAGGAGCCGCCCAGTTCGCTCCTTCGAGTGGCGATGAGGTTCTCCAGCCAGGAAACGAGGTCGCCGGGCAGGTCGAGGGTGGCACGATAAGTGACCACGAAGCTCCTTGCTCCGCAGGTTGGTTGACGCCTCTGCAACGGCAAGGAGCTTCGCCTCGTTACGGCCCCTTCGTCACCCACACCGGTCACGATCGGAAGAGCTCACTGGCCAACACCGCCTTCACCAACCCCGACCACCTTGCCCGGACCCTCCGGACGGGCTTACGCGTCATCCAGTACCGAAGCGACCTCATCGACGGCTGCCTCACCGGCACCGGACTGACCCGAAACACGACCTGACCACCACGACACCACCCTTTAAAGGTCAGTAACAGAATGAGTTGCTCTGTCTCAGAGTGATCAGGCAGCAGGCAAGACGGAGGAAGGCTTGTGGGTGTCGGCTCATCACTCCCAGCGGATGCGGAGGCGTTTGAAGCCGTGCAGCCAGGCAGAACTTCGCTCAACTACCCAGCTGTACGTGCCCAGTCCAGTGTCGTTGCGGGTGCTGCGCCGGGCAACGGCGGGCACGATCCCTCGGGCCCGCACGTGGTCGCGGTAGATATCGTGGTTGTAGCCCCGGTCGGCGAAGAGCGGTCCGACTTACGGCGAGGTCAGTCAGCGCGCCCCGCGCGGGTGGGACTGCGTTGAGCAGGGGCAGCAACTGGGTGACGTCGTTGCAGTTGGCTCCGGTGAGGATGACCGCGAGCGGGACGCTGTGCCCGTCGGTGATCAGGTGGCGCTTGGAGTAGACCCGACCCCGGTCGACCGGCGACGGGCCCGTCGCAAGCTCCCTTTTGGGTCCCTGACCTGGCTGGAGTCGGCTACGCAGCGGGGCCAGTCCAGCCTGGCTGCCGCGTTCAGCTCAGCCAGGAGTGCTTCATGCAGTTGCTGCCATACCCCGGCCTCGTTCCAGTCCCGCAGGCGCCGCCAGCGCATCGCGCCCGAGCCGAAGCCGAGCTCGGCCGGCAGGTACTCCCGCTGGATCCCGGTGTGCAGCACGTACAGGATTCCGTGCAACACCTGCCGGTTCGACAGCGGTTTGCGGCCCGGGGGCCGGAACCGCCGTTGCCTGCAGGACAGCAGCAGCCCGATCCGCTCCCACAGCTCGTCCGACACCAACCATGGCGATGCCCCCACGAGCCGGACAGCGCTCAACTCACCCGTCAGACACGGCCACCAGCGACAACCAGCCTCATCCTGTCAGGCGTTGCTAGGCAGCGACCTGGTCCATCGGGCATCCCAACCCCCTACGCTCGGTGTCGGTCAGAGCCCAGATCGTTATGCTCAATTTCCGCTCAGATGTAATGACGCTGGTCGTGGCGGCTCACTACTGTCCTCTCAACCGAGGAGGACGGAGCGTGGAACGCCGATGAGCCAAGCACCGGTGAACGACAGCACGGGCCCCGCGGCGGACCCCCTGGTCGTCCTGAACAAGGTCAACAAGCACTTCGGCGCGCTGCACGTGCTGCAGGACATCGATCTGTCCATCGCACGCGGCGAAGTCGTGGTCGTCATCGGCCCGTCGGGCTCCGGCAAGTCCACGCTGTGCCGGACGATCAACCGGCTGGAGACGCCCGACTCCGGCTCCATCACCATCGACGGCAGGCCGTTGCCCCAGGAGGGCCGCGAACTGGCCCGGCTGCGGGCGGACGTGGGCATGGTCTTCCAGTCCTTCAACCTCTTCGCCCACAAGACTGTGCTGGCCAATGTGACGCTGGGGCAGACCAAGGTCCGCCGCAAGGACCGCGCGACGGCGGAGGCCACCGCCCGTACGCTGCTCGAACGGGTCGGGGTGGCCGCCCAGGCGGACAAGTACCCCGCGCAGTTGTCCGGCGGCCAGCAGCAGCGCGTGGCCATCGCCCGTGCGCTGGCCATGGATCCGAAGGTGATGCTGTTCGACGAGCCGACCTCGGCCCTCGACCCGGAGATGATCAACGAGGTGCTGGAGGTCATGCAGCAACTCGCCCGCGACGGCATGACGATGGTCGTCGTCACCCACGAGATGGGCTTCGCCCGCTCCGCCGCCGATCGCGTGGTCTTCATGGCCGACGGCCGCATCGTCGAGGAGGCCGTGCCGGAGCAGTTCTTCAGCAACCCGCGCAGCGACCGGGCCAAGGACTTCCTCTCCAAGATCCTGCACCACTGAACCGCTGAACCGCGGATCTGCTGATTCCGCACCGCCGGCTCCCCGCTTCCCCCGTGTAAAGGATGGGCACATGAAGCTCCGCAAGACCGTCGCAGCGGCCGCCGTGGTGGTGGCGCTGACCGCGTCCGCGACCGCCTGCGGGAAGGAGGGCAGCCCCGACGACAAGAAGGACGGGGCGAGCAGCGGATCCTCCGCGCCCGCACCGCCGAAGTACCAGGTCAACTCCGCGGCGGAGGTGAAGGGTTCACCCGTCTTCGAGAAGATCAAGGGCAAGACGATCACCATCGGCACCAAGGCCGACCAGCCCGGGCTCGGCTTCGAGAACCCCAGCAAGGGAACGCGCTCGGGCTTCGACGTAGAGATCGCCAAGATGGTCGCGGCCGGTCTCGGCTTCGACGAGGCCCACATCAAGTTCGTGACCGTGCCCTCCGAGGCGCGCGAGACCCAGATCGCCGCCGGCGGCGTCGACCTGTATGTCGGCACGTACACCATCAACGACGAGCGCAAGAAGCAGGTCGGCTTCGCCGGCCCGTACTACGTCGCCGGGCAGGACCTGCTGGTGAAGTCCGACAGCTCGGTCAAGGGCCCGGACGACGTCAAGGGCAAGAAGATCTGTTCCGTCACCGGCTCCACCCCGCTCAAGCGGATCAAGGAGGCCAAGTACGGCGCCGCCGAGGTCAAGGCCCAGCAGGGCTACCAGCTCTGCGTCCAGGAGCTGGTCAACGGCACGGTCGACGCGGTCACCACGGACGACGCGATCCTCAAGGGGTACGCGGCCCAGAACAAGGGCCTCAAGGTCGTCGGGAAGCCGTTCTCCAAGGAGCCGTACGGCATCGGCCTGAAGAAGGAGGACAAGACGCTGCGCGAGGCGGTCGACAAGGCCCTGGAGGCGCACGAGAAGAACGGCGACTGGAAGAAGGCGTACGACGCCACCCTCGGCCGCTCCGGCAGCGAGGCCCCGGCCCCGCCCGCCATCGAGCGCTACTGAGGCGGTCCCGGGCCCGGCCGGGCCCGGCCGCCGCGGCCCCGGGCCCCCCGGAGAGCCCCGTGACCCCGGAGAATTGACGTGAACGTTCTGTCGGACCACTTCGCGGAATTCCGCGAAGGCTTCCTGGGCACCGTCGAACTGACGGCGTCCAGCGCCCTGCTCGCCCTCGTCCTGGGCATCCTCATCGCCGGGTTCCGCGTCTCGCCGGTGCCCGCCCTGCGCGCTTTCGGCACGACGTGGGTGACGCTGCTGCGCAACACCCCGCTCGTGCTGCTCTTCCTGGCCGTCACCCTGGGGCTGCCGGCGCTCGGCCTCAAGGGCTGGGACTCGTTCTGGCTCGCCGTGCTCGCCCTGGGCTGCTACACCTCGGCCTTCGTCTGCGAGGCGGTGCGCTCGGGCATCAACACCGTGCCGGTGGGCCAGGCCGAGGCCGCCCGCTCGATCGGGATGACCTTCACCCAGACCCTCGGCCAGATCGTGCTGCCCCAGGCGGCCCGCACCGCGATACCCCCGCTGGGCAGCCTGATGATCGCCCTCGCCAAGAACACCGCGATCGCCTCCGGCTTCAACGTGGCGGAACTAGCCGCATTGCAGAAGCAGTTGAACGCGGACGAGGGGTACAACATCTATGTGATCTTCCTCTGGATCGCCCTCTGCTACCTCATCATCACCTTCGCCATCAGCGGAATCTTCCGGCTGCTGGAGAACAGGCTGGAGGTGGCCCGATGAGCGCCAACGTCCTCTACGACGCCCCCCGGACCCAGGGCCCGGATCCGCAACCGCGTCTACGGCGCGGTCTCCGTCCTCGCCATCGTCGGCCTCCTGGCCTTCGTGGTCCAACGGCTCGACTCCACCGGCCAGTTCCAGTCCGGCCTGTGGGAGGCCTACGAGTACACCGACACCCAGAACCGGATCCTCGACGGCCTGGTGACCACGCTCAAGACCTTCGGGATCGCGGCGCTGCTCTCCCTCGCGCTGGGCACTCTGCTGGCCACCGCGCGGCTCTCCGACCACGCACCCGTGCGCTGGGCGGCGACCGTGGCCGTGGAGTTCTTCCGCGCCATGCCGCTGCTCATCATGATCTTCCTGCTGTACGCGGCGTTCTTCACCAACGACCCCATGTGGGCGCTGGTCATCGGGCTGACCCTGTACAACGGGTCGGTGCAGGCGGAGATCTTCCGCTCCGGCATCAAGGCGGTGCCCCAGGGGCAGGGCGAGGCCGCCCGGGCGCTCGGGCTGCGCAAGACACAGGTGATGGCGTACGTCCTCGTCCCGCAGGCCGTGCGGTCGATGCTGCCCTCGATCATCAGCCAGCTGGTCGTGACGCTGAAGGACACCGCGCTGGGCTTCATCATCCTCTACGAGGAACTCCTCTTCGTAGGCAAGAAGTTCGCCGGACAGACCGAGCCGGTGAACGGCGTCTACGCCTTCATCCCCATGGTCATCGTCTTCGGTTCGATCTACATCCTGCTGTGCCTGGCCCTGTCCGGCGTGGCGACCTGGATCGAACGGCGCACGAAGCGCTCCCGCAAGGGCGCCCCTCCCGCTCCCCCGGTGGCCCTCGACCTCGGGACCGGCGGGTCCGGTGTGGTCAACCCCTGACGCGCCGCGGGGCACGCGTGGCGTGCGGCACCGGTGGTCCGCTCCGGGCCACGGGGGCGCACGCCACCGGCGCGCCGCCGGGAGGCCACTGATCACTTGACGCAAGCACCGGCAATGGGTTGCATACGTTCTGTGATCGCGCTCCGTCTCCTCACCCGCCCCGCCCCGTGGACCCGGTGACCGTCGTCGGGGCCGGCCCCGTCGGTCTCGGGCTCGCCCTGTCCCTCGCCCGGTACGAGGTGCCCGTCGTCGTCCTCGACGAGAGGCCGGCCGACGACGCGGACCTCGCCGACCGGCGGCTCGCCCGCACCGCTGTCCTGCGGCCCGACACAGTGGCCGGGCTGGAGCGGCTCGGCTGCACGACGGCGGAGGGGGCCCGCTGGTCCGGGTGGCGCACGATGCGCCGGCGCACCCCGGTGACGCAGGTGCCCTTCGGCGAGCCGCACCCCGGCAAGGAGCCGGACGAAGTCCCCCCCGACGGCGACCCGTTGGAGGCGACCGCCCCCGACGTCGCGCCGGGCGGACCATCCCCGCTGCACCTGCCGCAACACGCGCTGGTGCGCGAACTGCGCGCCGCCCTCGCCGACCGCGACGACGTGCGGATCGTCCACGGCAGCCGGGTCACCGTGCTCCAGCAGGACGCCGACGGGATCACCCTGCACACCCGGGGCGAGAACGGGTCGGCCTGGCGGGCCGGTTACCTGGTCGGCTGCGACGGCCCCCGGTCCGTCGTCCGCAAGCTGCTCGGCACCCGCTTCCCGGGCCGCACCGCGGTCGAACGGTACGCGGTCGCGGCCCTGCGCACCGAACTCCCCTGGCCGGGCGAGGCCGTTCTCCAGCGGTCGCCCCTGCGCGGGGCGGAAGTGACGGCCCGCCCGCTGCCCGACGGGGTCTGGCGGCTCGACTGGCTGCTGCCGCCGGACGGCGGGCTGGTCACGCCCGAGGACCTGATCGGCCACATCCACGACACGCTCGGCGCCTGGTGCGGGGACGTGCCGCGGTACGAGCTGCTGGACACCGGCGTGTACGCCGTGCACCACCGGCTCGCGCGCCGCTGGCGCAGCGGGCGGGCCTTCCTGGCCGGTGACGCCGCCCATCTGCTGGGCGCGCTCGGCACCCAGGGACTCGACGAGGGCCTGCGGGACGCCGGGAACCTCGCCTGGAAGCTGGCCCAGGCCTGGCACCACGGGGCGTCCGAGGCGCTGCTCGACAGCTACGAGGCCGAGCGGCGCGAGGCGGTGGGCGCCCGGCTGCGGGCCGCCGACCGGGCGCTGCCAGCCGTGCGGGGCGCGGGCGGCTGGCGCACGGTCCGGCGCACCGTGGTCCCGGGCTCCGCGCGGAGCCACGACGCGCTGCTGACGGACGCGCATCTGGGGCGCGGGGGCCCCTGGGCGAGCCGGCGGTGTACGACCGTACGCCCCTCGCCCCGGCGGCGCCGCCGGCCAGTTCGGTGCCGGTGGGCACGGCGATCGGGGCGCCCGTGGCGGACGTGCCGGTCACGGCGCCGGACGGGTCGGCGGTCCCGCTGGGCGACCGGCTGGACGGGCCGCTCCTGGTCGTGCTGGTCGCCCCCGGCACCGGGGTATGGGAGCGGCGGCACTGGCTGGGCGCGGGGCTGATGCCCGGACTGGCGGCGGCCGTCGGCACCCTGCCCGTACGGGCCGAACTGCTCGTCGCCGAGGGCTATCCGGGGGCCGCGGCGCACACCGTGCTCGTGGTGCGGCCGGACGGCCATCTGGTGGCGGCGATGTCCGGGGTGCGGCCGGCGGAGCTGTACGCCTGCGCGGACGCGGTCCGCGGCGGCTCCCCGGAGCCGGTCCGGGAGACGGGCACGGAGCTCGTCAAGGAGCCTTCGGAGAAGGCGGATCCGGCCCCCCGTGAGGCTTCGGCCAAGCGTTGACCGGCCCGAGCGGGCCGTGGTTGACTCCGGACCGTGAGGGAAAGCGGTGCGCGTTTCTGGCGGAGGGTCCATGTGGACCTGCTCCGCTACGCGGGCTGCGTCTGTCGCCCGTCCAACTGATCCGCGTGTCCTCCCTTTTCCTCGCGATCAACCGGGCGGTTCCGTTGTCCTTCCCTGTCCTTTCCCCTGCCGTCGGTGCGCCCTCGGCCGCCGAACTCCTCCGCTTCGCGCGTGGCGTGGCCGCGGACGCGTCACTCGTCTCCTCCCTCCCGCTCGACCCCGGGGGCCGCACCTGGATCCGGCTGGAGGGGCCGGGCGGGAGCCAGGGCGTGGCTGATCGGCTGGCCGCCGGGCACCGGCACCGGCTGGCACGACCACGGCGGCTCGCACGGCGCCTTCGCCACGGCTGCGGGCCAACTGACCGAGCAGTCCCTGGCGGCCCAACTCCCCACCGAGGGCTGGACCTTGCTGGAACTGGCGGAGGGCGTCGACCGCGAGCGCCAGCTCACCGCGCAGACCGGCCGGGCCTTCGGCCCGCGCACCATGTCCACCAGGTGTTCAACCCCTCGGAGGAGGAACACGCGGTGTCGGGTGCACGCCTACTACCCGCCGCTGCCACTGATGCGACGGTACGGCCGGACGGGACGGGTACTGCGACTGGAGGAGGTCGAGTGGCCGGAGGAATGGGCGTGACGGTGGAGGAAACTGCTCGCCGCGCCCGCGCCGAACTGGACCGGCTCACCCCCGCCGAGGCCGCCGACGCACAGGCCGCGGGCGGCCTGCTGGTGGACATCCGCTACGCCGCGCTGCGGGAGCGGGACGGGACGATCCCCGGGGCGCTGGTGGTGGGAACGCAACGAGCTGGAGTGGCGGCTGGATCCCCTGTGCCCCCACCGCGCGAAGGAGGCGACCGGTCACGACCTACGGGTGGGGGCGATCTGCGACGAGGGCTACGCGTCGTCGCTCGCGGCCGTCTCGCTGCGCCGACTGGGCCTGCACCGGGCCACGGACCTGGTGGGCGGCTTCCAGGCGTGGCGGGCGGCGGGGCTACCGGTGGTGCGATGAGGGTGAGGGATGAGGCCGCGTCGCCGACGGCGGCACGCGGGTCCAGCCCGCCAGGCGCACGGGGACAGGCGCCGATCCAGCCCGTCCGGCGCTTGAGGACGACCGCGCGGAGCGCGGCTGCGGGACGCAAGGGCGCAGCCCCGAGCCCCCGGTTCCAAGGACGACCCGAGGCCTGGCCTGAGATCCGACCCCAAGGCCCGGCCCAAGGGCAAGGCGCTGGACAGGGCCCAGGGGCGTAGCCCCAGCCGGGGTGCAGGGTCCAGCCCGGGAAAGGTCGCCGGGGCGGGCGGGGGCAGAGCCCCGGGAGAGGTCGCGGGGGTACAGGGGCGCAGCCCCGGCGGGGGTGCAGGGGGCGGAGCCCCCGCTGCCGCCCGGAAGGGCGGCCCGGGGTCCGGGGCCTCGCCCCGGGAAACGGTGAAAGGGCGGGGCTGGGGCTCTCTCCCCCCCCAGAGATCACCCGCACAGATCACCCGCGCAGACCGCGAGTTCGCCAACCCCCGAACGCCCGGCACCAGTTACCGGGCGGAGCGAGGGCGGACCGTAGCCGCGAGGAGGCAGCGAGCCGCCCCACAACCTCAGCCCCCCTCCCCCGGAAGATACGCGTCCAGCACCTCCGGATCGTCCCCCTCCCCCTCCAACGCCCCCCGCACCACCCGCAACGCAAGCCCCTCCGAGTACCCCTTACGCGCGAGCATCCCGACGAGCCGCCGCATCCGCTTCTCCCGCTCCCATCCCCCGCGTGGCACGCAGCTTGCGCTCCACCAGCTCGCGCGCCGTGCACTCCTCCTGCTCCGCGTCGAGCCGCCCCACCGCCTCCTCGATCACCGCCGACTCCACGCCCTTGGTGCGCAGTTCGCGGGCGAGGGCACGGCGGGCCAGGCCCCGCCCGCCCGGTGCCGGGAGTCCACCCAGGCGCCCGCGAAGGCCGCGTCGTCGATCAGCCCCACTTCCTCGAAGCGGGACAGCACCGCCTCCGGCCGCGTCGTCGGGGATGCCCCGCTGCGCCAGCGCCTCCGCCAACTGCTTGCGGTGGGTTGCGCGGCGATCCGGTGAGCAGGCGCAGGCAGATGGCCCGCGCCTGCTCCTCGGGTGGCAGCGGCGCCCCACCCCCGGCCCTCGACGGGGGCTCGGCACCGCTGCCCGTCCGTTCGCCACGGGAGCCCCCGGACCGACCGGACGGTGGCGGCTGCGACTGCTGCTGCGACTGCCGACGAGGACCAGTCACTCCGTCGTGCCATGGGCGGTTAGCCCTGGCCGCGGCCTGGCGGCCATTTCCCGTGGCCTTGGCCGGCGTGGCCGGGGCGGGCACGGACTGGCGGGCTCGCCCTCCGCGGTCTCGCGGCATGCAACAACATGGTCGCGTGGGCGGCGGGCGCTGGCACACGACCCAGCTTCTCCTTGATTTCCCTCGATGCTCGGTGGCGAGGTCGGGTTGTCCTTGAGGAAGTTCGGGCGTCTCGTCTTGCCTGGCCAGAGCTGTGCGCCCCGTAGGTGTACTCAGGACGCCGGCCTTGCGACGAAGCCGTGCTCCACGCCATGTCGATCAGGCCGCTCCTCGTGCGGCTGATGCCTGGCGTACGTAGAGGATAGTCGAACTCGGCCTCCTGCTTAGCAAGGGCGCAGCGACGACCTTGTTCTGACGACCTGTGCAGCGGCGGTGCGGTTGCCGAGCCTGCCCTCCGTTGCCGTCTTGAGTGTCTCGCATGCGACGGATGTTGACGATGCGCACCGAGGCGTAGAGACTTCAGCGCCCGCACCGGTCGTGGTCTCGGGGGAGCCGAACATCACGCCGATCTCTCGCGGAGTGGTGTGATGAAGATCGCGGTGGTCTTGGACCTGGTTGAGCGCGCTGTGATCTTCCGCAGCGCCTGGCTCATCAGCCGGGCCTGGAGGCCCACGTGCGAGTCGCCCATCTCGCCCTCGATCTCCGCGCGGGGCACCAGGGCCGCCACGGAGTCGATGACGATCAGGTCGAGCGCGCGGAGCGGACCAGCATGTCGACGATCTCCAGCGCCTGCTCGCCGTTGTCCGGCTGGGACAGGATCAGGTTGTCGATGTCGACGCCCAGCTTCTTGGCGTACTCCGGGTCGAGCGCGTGCTCGGCGTCGACGAACGCCACCGTGCCACCGGCCCGCTGGGCGTTGGCCACCGCGTGCAGGGTGAGCGTCGTCTTGCCGGAGGACTCCGGCCCGTAGACCTCCACCACGCGGCCGCGCGGCAGCCCGCCGACGCCGAGCGCGACATCGAGAGCGGTCGACCCGGTGGGAATGACCTCGATGGGCTCGTTGGGCCGCTCACCGAGGCGCATCACGGCGCCCTTGCCGAATTGCCGTTCAATCTGCGCGAGCGCGGCGTCGAGCGCCTTCTCGCGGTCCGTGCCTGCCATGGGTTCCACCCGGTTTGCTTGAGTCGATCGCTTCACGTCCACGACGCTAGCGCCTGCCACTGACAACGGGCCCGGACACCGCTTTGACCTGCGGAAACGTCATGTTGCGGACATTTCACGGAGGACCCGGACCACCCATGAGAATGGATGTTCGATTTTTGTGTCAAACGCGGCGCGCTGGCCGGCACAGTCTTCGGATCAGCCTTCGGATCAGCGCTTGTCGGCGGGGATCTCCATCGCCCGGCAGACCGCGCGCCACACGTCCTTCGCGTTCCAGCCGGCGTCCAGCGCCTGGTGCACCGTCCTGCCGCCGAGCTCGGACATCACGTGGTCACGAGCGAAGGAGTCGGCGTACGCCGCCCCGAAATGGTCAGCCATCCGCTGCCAGAAAACCGTCAACCGCATGTACGCAGCGTAAGCCGTCACGCGCGGGGCGCGGACACGGCGGCCTCCGGCCCGCCCCGGCGCAGGGCCGTCCGCCGGGACAGCAGCACGGCGTGCTGGACGCCCAGCGTGACCCCGAGGCCGAGCAGGAACGCGTTGCCGTTGAACGGCTCGTCGGTCAGCGCGTATTCGACGGCCGAGACCGCGCAGCGCGCGCCGACGGTCAGCAGCCACAGCCGCAGGACGGTGGAGTCGCCCTTGCGCCACACCGTCCCGTCCGCGTCGCGCCACAGCGGCATCGCCCGGCCGCGCAGCACCCCGAACACCGCCGAGACGGCCAGCCCCAGGACCAGGAACGCCAGCCCCGCCGCCGTCACGCGCGCCGGGCCGGGTGGCACGAGGCCGCGGCCCACGAGCAGGGCCACCCAGACGAACACGGCGGCCCGCACCCTGCGGGGCCGGAACTGGAGCACCAGGACGAGCGCCATGACCGCCAGGACCAGGAGGGCGTTCGCCCCGCCGATCAGCTGTGCGAGGCGTTCGTCCCCGGCCGCGCCGGCCGCCGCCAGGACGGACATGGATGTGTTCGCCGTCGTCACCGTTGCCCCCCGTCAACCCCGTAAGACCGGCCGATCCTACGGAACGTTCCTCCCGGCCCTCCGGCCCGCCCCCGTCAACCCCGTACGTCCTGCCCCCCGCCCCTGCGGGTGCAGCCGGGCACGAGCCGCTGACCGGGGGCGATTTCCGCCCTACGGTCTTGTGCATGGCCCCACCCGGAGCATCCCCCGAAGCCCGCGCCGAAGCCTTCGTCTGGCTGACCGCCCGCGTCCTCGAACAGCGCAGATTCGCCTACCACTTCCTCGACGGCAGCCCGGACGCCGTGGAGGCGGCGCTGACGGCGTACCGGGGCGAGGACGGCGGCTACGGACACGCTCTGGACCCCGACCTGCGCGGCCCGGTGAGCCAGCCGCACCACACCGCGCACGCCCTGCGCGTCCTCGACGAGATCGGCCGCTGCGCGGACCGCCGCGCCGAACTCGTGTGCCGCTACCTGACCGCGGTCTCCACGCCGGAGGGCGCGCTGCCCGCGCTGCACCCCTCCTCCGGCAGCTGGCCGGCGGCGCCCTGGTTCCCCGCCCCGCCGGGCGGTCCCGCCGCCATGGCCGCCGGCTCCCTGCTGACCACCGGCCCGGTCGTGGGCCTGCTGCACCGCAACGCGGTGTGGCACGCCTGGCTGTTCCGGGCCACCGACTTCTGCTGGGCCGCGATCGACGCGCTGGTGCTGGCCGGCCGGCCGCATCCCTACGAGGTCGAGGCGGCCGTCGCCTTCCTCGACGGGGCCCCGGACCGCGCCCGGGCCGAGGCCGCCGCCGACCGGCTCGGCCGGGTGGTGCGCGAGCAGCGGCTGGCCGTGCTGGACCCGGAGCGCGCGGCCGCGGTTCCGCCGGCCGCCGGGTCCGCCGCGCACGACGGCCCCTTCCCGTATCCCCCGCACTTCCCGCACGACTACGCCCGGACCCCCGACTCGCTGGCCCGCCCCTGGTTCACCGAGGCCGAGCTCGACCGCTCGCTGGACCACCTGGCCGGGGCGCAGCAGGAGGACGGCGGCTGGCCGTTGCGCCGCGCCGCCTGGGCGCCGGGCACCGTCCTGGAGGGGCGCCCGGTGGCCACCGTCGAGGCGCTCCTGATCCTGCGCGCGCACGGCCGCGGCAGCCCGCGCACGACCCCCTCGTCCCCGGTCTGACCTGCGCGTACGAGGCGTTGTCAGTGCCCCGGTGCACGATGGGGGGCATGACGGACGACTCGGCGACCGGCCCGGCACGGGCCTCGGCGGGGGACGGACATCCGGCCCTCGCCGGCTTCTCCCCCGCGACCCGCTCCTGGTTCGCGGGCGCCTTCACCGCGCCCACGGCCGCGCAGGCCGGCGCCTGGCGGGCCATCGCCGAGGGGTCGGACGTCCTGGTCGTCGCACCCACCGGCTCCGGCAAGACCCTCGCCGCCTTCCTCGCCTCGCTGGACCGGCTGGCGAGCGCCCCTCCGCCGGCCGAGCGCGCCAAGCGCTGCCGCGTGCTGTATGTCTCCCCGCTCAAGGCCCTCGCGGTGGACGTCGAGCGCAATCTGCGCAGCCCGCTCACCGGCATCCGCCAGGAGGCCGTGCGCCTGGGCCTGCCGGAGCCGGAGGTCCGCGTCGGCATCCGCTCCGGCGACACCCCGGCCGCCGAGCGCCGCGCCCTGGCCACCCGCCCGCCGGACATCCTCATCACCACGCCCGAGTCGCTGTTCCTGATGCTCACCTCCGCGGCCCGGGAGGCGCTCACCGGCGTGGAGACCGTCATCCTCGACGAGGTGCACGCCGTCGCGGGGACGAAGCGCGGCGCGCACCTGGCCCTGTCCCTGGAGCGGCTGGACGCCCTGCTCCCGCGCCCCGCCCGGCGCATCGGCCTGTCCGCCACCGTGCGCCCGGTGGAGGAGGTGGCGCGCTATCTGTCGCCGCAGCGCCGGGTGGAGATCGTCCAGCCGCCGTCGGACAAGGAGTTCGACCTCTCGGTCGTCGTCCCGGTGGAGGATCTGGGCGAGCTGGGCGCCGCCCCCGCCCAGGAGGGGGACGAGCGGGAGCGGCCCTCCGTCTGGCCGCACGTCGAGGAGCGCATCGCCGATCTCGTCCTGGCCCACCGCTCCACGATCGTCTTCGCCAACTCCCGCCGCCTGGCGGAGCGGTTGTGCAACCGGCTCAACGAGATCGCGCACGAGCGGGCGGCCGCCGGGCCACTGCCCGAGCACCACTCCCCGGCCGAGCTGATGGCCCAGTCCGGCGCCGCCCTGGGCGCGCCGCCGGTGCTGGCCCGCGCGCACCACGGCTCGGTCTCCAAGGAGCAGCGCGCCCAGGTCGAGGAGGATCTCAAGGCCGGCCGGCTGCCCGCCGTCGTGGCCACCTCCAGCCTGGAGCTGGGCATCGACATGGGCGCCGTCGACCTGGTCGTCCAGGTCGAGTCGCCGCCGTCGGTCGCCTCCGGCCTGCAGCGGGTCGGCCGCGCCGGACACCAGGTGGGCGCCGTCTCCACCGGCGTCGTCTTCCCCAAGTACCGGGGCGACCTGGTGCAGGCGGCGGTCGTGACGGAGCGGATGCGCCAGGGGGCCATCGAGGCCCTGCGGGTGCCCGCCAATCCGCTGGACGTGCTGGCCCAGCAGATCGTCGCCATGACGGCCATGGACGCCTGGGACGTCGGGGAGCTGCTGGCCCTGGTGCGCGGCGCGGCCCCCTTCGCCGCCCTCCCGGAGTCCGCCTACCACGGCGTGCTCGACATGCTCGCCGGCCGCTATCCCTCCGACGCCTTCGCCGAGTTGCGCCCCCCGCCTGGTCTGGGACCGGGTCGCCGGCACGGTCACGGGCCGCCCCGGGGCCCAGCGCCTCGCGGTCACCTCCGGCGGCACCATCCCCGACCGCGGCCTCTTCGGCGTCTTCCTCGCCGGCGCCGATCCCAAGAAGGGCGGCGGCCGCGTCGGGGAGCTGGACGAGGAGATGGTCTACGAGTCCCGGGTGGGCGACGTGTTCACCCTGGGCACGACGTCCTGGCGGATCGAGGACATCACCCGCGACCGCGTCCTGGTCACCCCCGCCCCGGGCGTCCCCGGCCGGCTGCCGTTCTGGAAGGGCGACCAGCTGGGCCGCCCGCTCGAACTCGGCCGCGAGCTGGGCGCGTTCCTCCGGGAGATCGGCGCCGCGACGCCGGAGGCCGCCCGCGCCCGCCTCACCGCCGCCGGCCTCGACACCTGGGCCGCCGACAACGTCCTGGCCTACCTCGGCGAACAGCGCCGCGCCTGCGGCCACGTGCCCGACGACCGGACGATCGTCGTCGAGCGCTTCCGCGACGAGCTGGGCGACTGGCGGGTGGTCGTCCACTCCCCCTTCGGCGCCCAGGTGCACGCCCCCTGGGCCCTGGCCCTCGGCGCCCGCCTCACCGAGCGGTACGGCATGGACGCCCAGGTGATGCACGCGGACGACGGCATCGTGCTGCGGCTGCCCGACGCCGACCTCCTGGGCCTGGACCTGCTCGACGCCGACCCGGCCCGCCGGGACGACGCCGGGCACGACGACGGGCAGTCCCCCGTCGGCGCCGCCGACGTCGTCTTCGACCGGGGCGGGATCGGCCAGGTCGTCACCGACCAGGTCGGCGGATCGGCCCTGTTCGCCGCCCGCTTCCGCGAGTGCGCCGCCCGCGCCCTGTTGCTGCCGCGGCGCGACCCGGGCAAGCGCACCCCCCTGTGGCAGCAGCGCCAGCGCGCCGCCCAACTGCTGGAGGTCGCCAGCGAGTTCGGTTCCTTCCCGATCGTCCTGGAGGCCGTCCGCGAATGCCTCCAGGACGTCTTCGACGTCCCCGGCCTCACCGAGCTCATGGGAGACATCGAGGCCCGCCGCGTGCGGCTGGTCGAGGTCACCACCCCCGAGCCGTCGCCGTTCGCCCGCTCGCTGCTCTTCGGCTACGTCGCCCAGTTCCTCTACGAGGGCGACTCCCCCCTCGCGGAGCGCCGCGCCGCCGCTCTCTCGCTCGACTCGCGGCTGCTGGCCGAGCTGCTGGGCCAGGCCGAGCTGCGCGAGCTGCTCGACGCGGACGTCCTGGCCGAGCTGGAGCGCGAGCTCCAGTGGCGCACCGAGGACCGCCGGGTCAAGGACGCCGAGGGCGTGGCCGACCTGCTGCGCCTCCTCGGCCCGCTCACCGACGAGGAGCTGGCCGAGCGCGGCGCCGAGCCGGGCTGGGCGCGCGGGCTCGCCGACGCCCGCCGCGCGCTGCGCGTGCGCATCGCCGGCCGCGAGCACTGGTGCGCCGTCGAGGACGCCGGACGGCTGCGCGACGCGCTGGGCACGGCCCTGCCCGTGGGCGTCCCCGAGGCGTTCACCGAGCCCGTCAAGGACCCGCTGGGCGACCTCCTGGCCCGTTACGCCCGCACCCACGGCCCGTTCACCTCGGCGCAGGCCGCGTCCCGCTTCGGCCTGGGCACGGCGGTGACCGACGGCGCCCTGCACCGCCTCGCCGCCAACGGCCGCCTCGTCCAAGGGGAGTTCCACCCCGCGGGCACGGACCAGGAATGGTGCGACGCCACCGTGCTCCGCCGGCTGCGCCGCCGCTCCCTGGCGGCGCTGCGCCAGGAGCTGGAGCCGGTGCCGCCCGCCGCGCTCGCCGCCTTCCTCCCCCAGTGGCAGCATGTCGGCGGCCACGGCCTGCGCGGCATCGACGGACTCCTGCGCGCCGTCGAGCAGTTGCAGGGCGCCCCGGTTCCCGCCTCGGCCCTGGAGAAGCTCGTCCTGCCCGCCCGCGTGGCGGACTACTCCCCGGCGATGCTCGACGAGCTCACCGCGGCGGGCGAGGTCGTCTGGGCCGGCGCCGGCGCCCTGCCCGGCAAGGACGGCTGGGTGTCCCTGCTGCCGGCCGACACGGCCCCCCTCCTGCTGCCGGGCCCGCACCCACTGGAGCCGACGCCCCTGCACCGGGCCGTGCTCGACGCGCTCTCCGGCGGATACGGCCTGTTCTTCCGCCAGATCACCGACCGCGTCCGCGCCGCGCTCCCCGAGCCGGACGGCCCTCTGACCACCGACGCGCAGATCGCCGACGCCGTGTGGGACCTCGCCTGGTCCGGCCGGATCACGGGGGACACCCTGGCCCCGCTGCGCTCGCTCCTGGGCTCGGGCCGGACGGCGGGTTCCACGGCGCACCGCGCCAAGCGCCCCGTGCCGCGCGGGCGTTACGGCTCCTTCACCGGTCGCGGCACCCCGCTCCGCCCCACCGCGTCCCGCGGCGGCCCGCCCACGGTCGCCGGCCGCTGGTCCCTGCTGCCCCCGCCCGAGCCCGACCCCACCCACCGGGCCCATGCCCTGGCCAGGACGCTCCTCGACCGGCACGGCGTGGTGACCCGCGGCGCCGTCGCCGCCGAAGGGGTCGAAGGCGGCTTCTCCGCCGCGTACCGGGTGCTCTCCGCCTTCGAGGAGAGCGGCCAGGCCCGCCGCGGCTACGTCGTCGAGGGCCTGGGCGCCGCCCAGTTCGCCATGGACGGAGCCGTCGACCGCCTCCGGGCCATCGGCACACGCCCGGCGAGCGGGCCGGCGCCCCCGGCCGCACGCACCCGCCCGGCCACGGCCCGCGCGGTGGTGCTGGCCGCCGCCGACCCCGGCGAACGACCTACGGCGCGGCCCTCCCCTGGCCGACCCCCCGGCGGGCGCCGCCCACAAGCCCCGCCGCAAGGCGGGCTCCCTGGTCGTGCTCGTGGACGGGGCGCTGGCGCTCTATGTGGCGCGGCGTGCAAGACCCCTGCTGGCCTGGCACGGGACCGAGGACGAGGAGGCGCGACCCGACGACGCCGGGCTCCGCGCGGCGGCCGTGGAGGCCCTGGCCTCGGCGGCCCGCGCCGGCGCCCTGGGCACGGTCACCGTCGAGCGGATCAACGGCCGTCCCGGCGCTCACCGCACCCCTGGGATCCCTCCTGGAGTCGGCCGGTTTCCACGCCACACCCCGGGGGCTGCGGCTGCGCGCGCCCTGACCGGCCGCGCGTCCTCACCGGGGCCCGCGCCGCCGCCGGCGGGGCCGGGTGCCACGGCACACAGTGCACCGGCAGCAGGCTCAGTCCCCACCCGGTGGCCGCCAGCGCCTCCACGGGCCCCATGCCCGCGGCCCCGGCGCCCGGCCGGGTCACGGCCCAGAGCCACGCCACGACCGGCACGAGAGCGGCCAGCCGGACGAGGCCCCGCCGGAGCCGGGACAGGTGCGCCGGGCCGCGTCTCCGCGCCGAAGTGCCCACCGGACGCCGCCCGTCAGCCGGGGGCTCCGGCGTCCTCGCCACGGAGCCGCGCCAGTTCGGCCTCCAGCTCCGCGATCCTGCGGTCGCGCGCGGTGGAGTTCGACGACCACCCGCTGCTCGCCCTCGTGCGCGCCCTCCTGGAAGACGCTGCGCACGAAGGCGCCGGCCGCTCGCTGGTCGAGCTCGGAGACCATCATGAGCTCGTTCGTGAAGCGGATCACCGGGTGCTCGTCCATGCCCCCAGGAGACCGCGCCGCCCCCGGCTCCGCCACCCGGGGCCCGCTCAGGCGTTCTCCGCCTGGAACATCCAATGGTGCTTCTCGAGGTCCGCGGTGAGCCCGATGAGGATGTCCTGGCTGACCGGGTCGGGGTCCCCCGTGTCCCGGATGCGCTGCCGCATCCGGGTGATGACGGCGTCGAGCGCGTCCACCAGGATCCGCACCACGTCCACGTCCTTGGCCCAGCCTCCTCCGAGCGGGGCGATGCCGCTGGTCCTGGCCACGGTGTCGGCCCGGCCGTCGGGGGGCGACGCCGATCGCCGAGGCGCGCTCCGCGACGGTGTCGGCGTGCTGCCGCGCACTGGCCACGACCTCGTCGAGCTGGAGGTGGACCGAGCGGAAGCGCGGACCCACGATCGTCCAGTGGACCTGCTTGGCGACGAGCGAGAGGTCCACGAGGTCGACGAGCGCGCCCTGGAGGGCATCACCGACGGTCTTGCGGTCCTGTTCCGGCAACGGGCTCTTCACGACAGACATGGGCATCTCCTTTGCCGTCGGTCCCGGTTTTCGCTTTCGTCTCCGGCCCCCCACCATCACCCCGTCCTCCCACCATCGCACAGCACCCGGAATCGGGCCGGAGGGGAGAAACCGGAAGAGGAGAGACCGGGGGAGGAGAGACCGGGGGAGAAAAGGACCGGAAATGCCGATACACCCCGGATATGTCCGGGAAAAACACCGATCCCCGCGGATCCTCAACGGACCGGCGGGGACCGGGAACAGTGATTGACCGGCTGGGCTTCAGGCCGCGACCACGTCGACGGCCTCCGCGGGCGCCTTGATGGTCACGCGCTCGCTCGGAACGCCGGTCACGGACGTCACCGACACCGGGTTGAACATCGGCCGCATCGGCGCGGGTACCGGCTCGCTCGCCGCCGCCGACTGCGCCAGCTCGGCGAGCGACAGTTCGTCACTCACCTCGCGCATGACCTCGGACATCCGTACGTCCAGAGCGTCGCAGATTGCGGAGAGAAGCTCGGAGGACGCCTCTTTCTGCCCCCGCTCGACCTCGGAGAGGTAACCGAGCGAGACCCGGGCCGATGAGGAGACCTCGCGCAGAGTGCGGCCCTGGCGTTGGCGCTGCCGACGCAGCACGTCACCGAGCAGGCGACGGAGCAGAATCATCGGTGGCTCCCTCCTTGGACCGCGAATCCGGATCCTTCACGCCCCACCGTACCGCCTCGGGGTGCGGCCGTGCGGGGAGCTATGTCGTGTTCACTC
>NZ_BAAAXZ010000122.1:0-28005 GCF_039535865.1 Streptomyces thioluteus | reverse complement strand
GCCCCTGTGGTGGAGGAGGATCGTCCGGCCGTTGGCGGGGTGGTGGTGCCGTGGGTGCTGTCGGCCCGGAGTGAGGCCGCGTTGCGGGCTCAGGCGGGGCGTTTGGCCGGGGCGGTGGACGGTCTGCGGCCGGTGGACGTCGGCCCCTCGCTGGCCTCGGGACGGGCGTCCATGGAGCACCGGGCGGTCGTGCTCGGCAGCGACGTCGACGAACTGACCGCGAAGCTGGCCGAGTTCGCCGAGGGGCGTCCGGCGGTTGATGTGGTGGAGGGCCGGGCCGGTTCCGGTGGCGTGGTCTTCGTGTTCCCGGGTCAGGGTTCCCAGTGGGTCGGGATGGCCCGTGAACTCCTTCAGCATTCCTCGGTGTTCGCGCAGCGGATGGAGGAGTGTGCGGCGGCGTTGGAGCCGCAGTGCGGACGGCTGGTCGTTGCTGGGCGTCGTGCGGAACGGTTGACGAGGCGTTGTGTGCGGCGGGTGGACGTGGTCCAGCCGGTGTTGTTCGCGGTGATGGTGTCGTTGGCGGAGCTGTGGCAGTCGTTGGGGGTTCGTCCGGCTGCTGTGGTGGGTCATTCGCAGGGGAGATTGCTGCTGCGTGTGTGGCGGGGGGCCTGTCTCTGGAGGATGCGGCGCGTGTGGTTGCGCTGCGGAGCGGGCGTTTGCTGCGCCTGGCCGGGCGTGGTGGCATGGTGTCGGTTCTTGCGCCGTTGGAGCAGGTGACCGGGCGGTTGTCCGGTGGGCTTCAGATCGCGGTGGTGAACGGTCCGAGCAGGTCGTGGTCTCCGGTGCGCCGGAGGAGCTGGATGCCTTGATGGCCGGTTGCGAGGCCGACGGGGTCCAGGCCCGCCGCATCGCCGTCGACTACGCGTCCCATTCGGCGCAGGTCGATGAACTCCGAGCGGAGTTGCTGGAGATCCTGGCCGCATCGAGCCCCGACGGGCCGGGTTCCGTTGTTCTCCACGGTGACGGGCGAGCTCATCGACACGGCGGTGATGGACGCGGCGTACTGGTTCACCAATCTCCGTGAGACGGTGCGTTTCGACGCGGCGGTCAAGGGGCTGTTGGAGTCCGGGCATCAGGTTTTTCGTCGAGTCCAGTCCGCATCCGGTGCTGGTCGGTGCGGTCACTCAGATCGCCGAGGACCGGGGCGTGACCGCCGTCGGCACGCTGCGGCGAGGCGAGGACGAGCGTGCCCAACTCCTCCGGAATCTGGCGGAGGTGTACGTCGCGGGCGGTGGACGTGGACTGGTCGTCCCAGGTGGCCGGCGGCCGCCCGGTGGACCTGCCGACACTACGCCTTCCAACGCCGCCGCTACTGGCTGCCCGCCGGTGGAGAGGTGCAGGACGCTTCCGGCTCGGGCTGAACTCCTCGGGTCCATCCGCTGCTGGGCGCGGCCGTACGGCTCGCCTCCCAGGACGGGCTGGTCTTCACCGGCCGGCTGTCGCTGCACGCCCACCCGTGGCTCGCCGACCACGCCGTCTTCGGCACGGTCGTCCTCCCCGGCACCGCGTTCGTCGAGCTGGCGCTGCACGCCGGGGACGAGGTCGGCTGCGGAGTGCTGGAAGAACTGACGCTGGAGCGGCCGTTGGTGCTGGCCGAGGGTGCCTCTGTGGTGCGGTGCAGGTGTCGGTGGGAGCACCGGACGGCGCGGGCCGACGCGTGGTGGCCGTGCATTCGCGCGACGGGGGATGCCGACGCGGAGTGGGCGCGCCACGCGGCCGGTGTGCTGACGGCCGGTTCGACGGGTTCGGCGGAGTCCCTGGAGGGACAGTGGCCGCCGGCCGGTGCGCAACCGGTCGAGATCACGGACGCGTACGAGCAGTTGGCGGCCGTCGGGTACGGGTACGGCCCGGTGTTCCAGGGGCTGCACACGGTGTGGCGCGCGGGTGAGGAGCTGTTCGCCGAGGTGCGGGTTGCCGGCGAGGCGGATGCCTTTGGCGTCCACCCGGCGCTGCTCGACGCCGCGTTGCACGCGCTGCTCTCCGACGACCTGTGGGTGCCGTTCTCGTGGACGCGGTTGTGCGGCTGCACTCGTCGGCGCCTCGGTGCTGAGGGTCCGGCTGTCGCGGCGCGCCGACGGCTCCGTCCGGCTGGCGGCGTTCGACGGTGCCGGGCTGCGGTGGTGACGGTCGAGGAACTGCGTCTGCAGCGGATGTCGCGGGAAACAGCTGGGTTCGACGGCGGGTGATCCGCTGTACGAGCTTCAGTGGACCGAAGTGCGCTCCCGCAGGGTGAGGCGCCCTCTGAGGTCGTGGTCGAGTTCGTCGAGTCCGGGGGTGATGTCGCGTACCCGGGTCGGTGAGGTGCTCGCCCTGGTGCAGCGTTTCGTCGGCGAGGCGGAGTCGGACGGTTCGCGGCTGGTCGTGGTCACGCGTGGCGACATGACGCTGGAGCCGGATCCGGCGACGGCGGGGGTGTGGGTCTGGTGCGGTTCGGCGCAGGCCGAGTACCCGGGCCGGATCGTGATCGCCGACGTGGGCTCCCATGACGATGTGGCCCTGGCGGTTGCCTCGGGTGAGCCGCAGGTGGGCGGCGTGCGGCGGCCGGCTGTACGTGCCGCGGCTGTCGCCGTGACCTCCGAGGCGTCCGAGCCGCAGGGCTGGGATCCGGAGGGCACGGTCCTGATCACCGGCGCGGGCGGGGCATTGGGCACGCTGCTGGCCCGGCACTTGGTCACCGAGTACGGGGTGCGGCACCTGCTGCTGCTGAGTCGGCGTGGGCGTGTCGGTTCCGAGGAACTGGCGGACGAACTTGAGGCGTTGGGTGCTGCGGTGACCTTCGCCACCTGCGACGTGGCCGACCGGGAATCACTGTCTGCCGCGCTGGCGGAGGTGCCGGCGGAGCACCCGTTGACCGCCGTCCTGCACGCCGCGGGCGTGCTCGACGACGGTGTCGTCACCGCGCTGACGCCGGAGCGCGTCCGACGCGGGTCATGCGGCCGAAGGTCGACGGTGCCCGGCTGCTGGACGAGCTGACGCGTGACGCCGATCTGGCAGCCTTCGTGTTGTTCTCCTCGGCGGCGGGTGTGATGGTGGACGGCGGGGCAGGGCAACTACGCCGCCGCCAACACGTGGTTGGACGCCCTGGCGCAGGCACGCCGGGCCGAGGGCCTGGCCGCCACTCGATGGCGTGGGGCCTGTGGGCGAGCGACAGCTCCATGACCGCGCACCTGGACGACGCCGATCTCGCGCGACTTTCGCGCACTGGTCTGGCGCCGATGACGGCGGCCCAGGGGCTGGCGCTGTTCGACGCGGCGCTGGCCACCGACCGGGCACCGTCGTCCCCGCCCGGCTCGACCTGGCGGCGCTGCGCGGCCGGGCGGCGCGCGGCGAACTCCCCGCGATCTTCGCGTCCCTGGTGCGCACGCCCGCCACTCGGCGGGCGGCGGCCCCCGTCGCCGAGGACGACATCGCGTGGGTCGTCCGCATGGCGGGCCTGGACGAAGCACAGCGCGAGGCCGCACTGTCCGAACTGGCCGGTACGCAGATCGCTTTGGTGGCTGGGTCATGTGCGGCGGGTTCGGTGGATCCGGCTCGTGCGTTCCGTGACATGGGCTTCGACTCCCTGACGGGTCTGGAGCTGCGGAGGCGTCTGCAGGAGGCGACGGGGCTGCGGCTGCCGTCGACGCTGGTCTTCGACTACCCCACCCTCACCGCGCTGGTCGACTACCTGCGTGAGCAGGTGCTCGGCACCGACACCGGCTCCGCCGCCCCCGGCGGCGATCGTGCCGGCGGCGGACGACGACCCGATCGTGATCGTCGGCATGGCCTGCCGCATGCCCGACGGGATCGACTCGCCGGAGCAGCTGTGGCGCACGGTCGTCGAAGGCGTGGACGCGACCTCCGAGTTCCCCACGGATCGTGGCTGGGACCTGGCGGGCCTGTACGACCCGGACCCGAGCCGCCTGGGCACGAGTTACTCCCGGCGGGGCGGGTTCCTCGCCGGAGCCGGTGAGTTCGACGCCGACTTCTTCGGGATCAGCCCGCGCGAGGCGGGCGGCGATGGATCCGCAGCAGCGGCTGCTGCTGGAGACGGCGTGGGAGGCGTTCGAGCGGTCCGGTATCGACCCGACGTCCCTGCGCGGGCAGCAGGACCGGCGTGTTCGCCGGCCTGATGTACCACGACTACGGCTCCTGGCTGCCGGAGGCGGCGAGGGCATCGAGGGCCTGCTGATCACCGGGAACAGCGGGGGCGTCGCGTCGGGCCGGGTCTCCTAACCTGCTGGGCCCTGGAGGGGCCGGCGATGACGGTGGACACGGCGTGCTCGTCGTCCCCTCGTCGCCCTGCACCTCGCGGCGCAGGCGTTGCGCAATGGCGAATGCTCGCTGGCGTTGGCCGGTGGTGTGACGGTGATGTCGACTCCGACGACGTTCGTGGAGTTTCTCGGCGGCAGCGGGCGATGGCCCCGGACGGGCGGTGCAAGCCGTTCTCCGACGGCGCGGACGGCGGCCGGTTTGGTCGGAGGCGTGGGTCTGTTGGTGGTCGAGCGTCTCTCCGACGCCCGGCGCAACGGCCACCAGGTCCTCGCGGTGGTGCGTGGTTCGGCGGTGGAACCAGGACGGTGGCAGTAATGGTCTGACGGCGCCGAACGGGCCGTCGCAGCAGCGGGTGATCCGTGATGCGCTGGCGAGCGCGCGGCTGGGTGCCGCCGACGTCGATGCCGTGGAGGCGCACGGTACGGGCACGCGCGCTGGGTGATCCGATCGAGGCGCAGGCGCTCCTCGCCACGTACGGCCAGGACCGGCCGGAGGACCGGCCGTTGTGGCTGGGGTCGGTGAAGTCGAACATCGGGCACACGCAGGCGGCGGCGGGTGTCGCGGGGATCATCAAGATGGTGCAGGCGATGCGCCACGGCGTACTGCCGCAGACCCTGCACGCCGACGAGCCGTCGCACCACGTGGACTGGAGCGCCGGGGACGTCAGGCTGCTCACGGAGAACAGGCCGTGGCCCGAGGACGGCCGTCCGCGCCGGGCCGGCGTGTCGTCCTTCGGCATCGGCGGGACCAATGCGCATGTGATTCTTGAGGCTGCTCCTGCCCCTGTAGTGGAGGAGGATCGTCCGGTTGTCGACGGGGTGGTGCCGTGGGTGCTGTCGGCCCGGAGTGAGGCCGCGTTGCGGGCCCAGGCGGAGCGTTTGGCCGGGGCAGTGGACGGTCTGCGGCCGGTGGACGTCGGCTTCTCGCTGACGAACGGACGCGCGGACTGGGAACACCGGGCTGTCGTGGTGGGCAGCGACCGCGACGAACTCGCCGCCACGCTGAGGGAGTTCGCGGCCGGGCGTCCCGTTCCTGGCGTGGTGGACGGTCGGGCCGGGTCCGGTGGCGTGGTCTTCGTGTTCCCGGGCCAGGGCTCTCAGTGGGTGGGCATGGCGCGTGAACTGCTGGAGAACGCGCCCGTGTTCGCGCAGCGGATGGACGAGTGCGCGGCGGCCCTCCGGCCGCATGCGGACGGCTGGTCGCTGCTGGATGTCGTGCGCGAGGGTGACGAGGCGCTGTTGCGGCGGGTGGACGTGGTCCAGCCGGTGCTGTTCGCGGTGATGGTGTCGTTGGCCGAGCTGTGGCAGTCGTTGGGGGTCCGGCCGTCCGCCGTGGTCGGTCATTCCCAGGGTGAGATCGCGGCCGCCTGTGTGGCGGGGGGCCTGTCTCTGGAGGATGCGGCGCGTGTGGTTGCGCTGCGGAGCCGGGCGTTGCTGCGGCTGGCCGGACGGGGCGGCATGGTGTCCGTCCTGGCGCCGTTGGATCAGGTGACCGGGCGGTTGTCCGGTGGTGGGCTTCACGTCGCGGTGGTGAACGGTCCCGAGCAGGTCGTGGTCTCCGGTGCGCCGGAGGAGCTGGACGCCCTGATGGCCGGTTGCGAGGCCGACGGGGTCCAGGCCCGCCGCATCGCCGTCGACTACGCCAGCCACTCGGCGCAAGTCGAGGAGCTGCGCGAGGAATTGCTGGAGGTGCTCGGCGGCATCGAGCCCCGGTCCGGCCGTATCCCGCTGTTCTCCACGGTCACCGGCGAGCCGATCGACACGGCGGAGATGGACGCGGCGTACTGGTTCACCAATCTTCGTGAGACGGTGCGTTTCGACGTGGCGGTCGAGGGGCTGTTGGGGTCCGGGCATCAGGTTTTCGTCGAGTCCAGTCCGCATCCGGTGCTGGTCGGTGCGATCACTCAGATCGCCGAGGACCGGGGCGTGACCGCCGTCGGCACGCTGCGGCGAGGCGAGGACGAGCGTGCCCAACTCCTCCGGAATCTGGCGGAGGTGTACGTCGCGGGCGTGGACGTGGACTGGTCGTCCCAGGTGGCCGGCGGCCGCCCGGTGGACCTGCCGACCTACGCCTTCCAGCACCGCCACTACTGGCTGCCCGCCGGACGTCCGGCCCTCGACGCGGCCGGGCTCGGGCTGAACCCCGCGGGTCACCCCCTGCTGGGCGCGGCCGTTCGCCTGGCCGACGGCGACGACACCGTCCTCACCGGACGACTGTCCCTCGCCACGCACCCCTGGCTCGCCGACCACGCCGTCTTCGGCACGGTCATCCTCCCCGGCACCGCGTTCGTCGAACTCGCCCTCCGGGCCGGCGACGAGGTCGGCTGCGACCTGCTCGAAGAGCTGACGCTGGAACGGCCGTTGGTGCTGGCCGAGGACGCGTCCGTGGCGGTCCAGGTCTCGGTCGGAGCGGCGGACGGCGCGGGGCGCCGGACCATCGCCGTGCACTCGCGCGACCAGGAACGCGGCCAGGAACACGACCAGGCATCGGCCGGGGAATGGACGCGGCACGCCGTGGGCGTGCTCGCCGTCGCCCCGGCGGGTGCGGCGGAGCCCATGGCCGGGCAGTGGCCGCCGCACGGTGCCGAGTCCGTCGACGTGACCGATGCCTACGACGTGCTGGCAGGCCTGGGGTACGCCTACGGTCCGGCCTTCCAGGGGCTGAACGCACTGTGGCGTGCGGGCGACGAGCTGTTCGCCGAGGTGCGGTTGCCGGCCGAGGCGGAGGCGTTCGGCATCCACCCGGCGCTGCTCGACGCCGCGTTGCATCCACTGCCCTCGGGCGACCTGTGGGTGCCGTTCTCGTGGAACGGTGTGCGGCTGCACTCGGTCGGCGCCGCCGCCCTGCGGGTCCGGCTGTCGCGGCAGGCGGACGGTCCGGTGCGCGTGGCGGCGTTCGACGGCGCGGGGTTGCCGGTGGTGACGGTTGACGAACTGCGTCTGCAGCGGATGTCGCGGGAGCAGCTGGGTTCGACGGCGGGTGATCCGCTGTACGAGCTTCGGTGGACCGAAGTGCCGCTCCCGGAGGGCCCGTACGAGGTCCCGTCGGAGGTCGTGGTCGAGTTCGTCGAGTCCGGGGGCGATGTCCGTACCCGGGTCGGTGAGGTGCTCGCCCTGGTGCAGCGCTTTGTCCGCGAGGCGGAGTCGGACGGTTCGCGGCTGGTCGTGGTCACGCGTGGCGACATGACGCTGGAGCCGGATCCGGCGACGGCGGGGGTGTGGGGTCTGGTGCGTTCGGCGCAGGCCGAGTACCCGGGCCGGATCGTGATCGCCGACGTGACCTCTCCGGACGACGTCGCGCAGGCGATCGCCTCCGGCGAGCCGCAGGTGGCGGCGTGCGGCGGCCGTCTCTTCGTGCCGCGGCTGTCGGCCGTGACGCCCGAGGCGTCCGAGCCGCAGGGCTGGGACCCGGAGGGCACGGTCCTGATCACCGGCGCGGGCGGGGCCCTGGGCACGCTGCTGGCCCGGCACCTCGTCGCCGAGCACGGCGTACGGCACCTGCTTCTCCTCAGCCGGCGTGGGCGTGTCGGTTCCGAGCAACTGGCGGAAGAACTGGAGGCGTTGGGTGCTTCGGTGACCTTCGCCGCCTGCGACGTGGCCGACCGGGAGTCGCTGGCCGCGGCCCTGGCGCAGGTCCCGGTGGAACACCCGCTGACCGCCGTGGTCCATGCGGCCGGCGTGCTCGACGACGGCGTTCTGACCGCGCAGACCCCCGAGCGCGTCGACCGGGTCATGCGCCCCAAGGTGGACGGCGCGCTCCTGCTGGAGGAGCTGACGCGTGACGCCGATCTGGCGGCCTTCGTGTTGTTCTCCTCGGCGGCGGGTGTGATGGGGACGGCTGGGCAGGGCAACTACGCCGCCGCCAACACGTGGTTGGACGCCCTGGCGCAGTCGCGCCGGGCCCAAGGACTGCCGGCCGTCTCGATGGCGTGGGGCCTGTGGACGAGTGACAGCGCCATGACCGCGCAGCTGGACGAGGCGGATCTCGCACGTCTCTCCCGCAGCGGTCTGGCGCCGATGACGGCGGCCCAGGGGCTGGCGCTGTTCGACGCGGCGCTGGCCGCCGACCGGGCCACCGTCGTCCCCGTCCGCCTCGACTCCACCGCGCTGCGCACCCATGGCGACCTTCCCGTGATCTTCAAGTCGCTGGTCCGCGCGCCCGCACGGCGGACGGCGGCCCCCCGTCACCGAGGACGGGGCCTCCTGGCTCGTCCGCATGGCTGCCCTGGACGAGCCCCGGCTCCGGGCCGCGCTGCTCGAACTGGCCGGTACGCAGATCGCTTTGGTGCTGGGTCATGGTGCGGCGGGTTCGGTGGATCCGGCTCGTGCGTTCCGTGACATGGGCTTCGACTCCCTGACGGGTCTGGAGCTGCGGAGGCGTCTGCAGGAGGCGACGGGGCTGCGGCTGCCGTCGACCCTGGTCTTCGACTACCCCACCCTCACCGCGCTGGTGGACCACCTGCGCGAGCAGGTGCTCGGCACGGACACCGACACCGGCTCCGCCGCCCCGGCGGCGGTCGTGCCGGCGGCGGACGACGACCCGATCGTGATCGTCGGCATGGCCTGCCGCTACCCGGGCGGCGTCGACAGCCCGGAAGAGCTCTGGCAGTTGTCCCTGGACGGCATCGACGCGATCACCGAGTTCCCCACGGACCGCGGGTGGGACCTCGACGGCCTCTACGACCCGGACCCCGACCGCGAGGGCACGACGTACGCCCGGCACGGCGGATTCCTGCCCGGGATCGGCACGTTCGAGCCGGAGTTCTTCGGGATCAGCCCCCGCGAGGCGACCGCGATGGATCCGCAGCAGCGGCTGCTGCTGGAGACGGCGTGGGAGGCGTTCGAACGGTCCGGAATCGATCCGACGTCCCTGCGCGGCAGCAGGACCGGTGTGTTCGCCGGCCTGATGGCCATGGAGTACGGTCCGCCGCTGCACGAGCCGGTCGAGGGTATGGACGGATTCCGCATGCTCGGCAACTCGTCGAGCGTCGCGTCGGGCCGTATCTCCTACCTGCTGGGCCTGGAGGGGCCGGCGATGACGGTGGACACGGCGTGCTCGTCGTCCCTCGTCGCCCTGCACCTCGCGGCGCAGGCACTCCGCAACGGCGAGTGCTCCCTCGCCCTGGCCGGTGGTGTGACGGTGATGTCCACGCCGACCACGTTCGTGGAGTTCTCGCGGCAGCGGGCGATGGCCCCGGACGGGCGCTGCAAGCCGTTCTCCGACGAGGCCGACGGCGCCGGCTGGTCGGAGGGCGTGGGCCTGTTGGTGGTCGAGCGTCTCTCCGACGCCCGGCGCAACGGCCACCAGGTCCTCGCCGTCGTACGCGGCTCGGCGGTGAACCAGGACGGCAGCAGCAACGGCCTGACCGCCCCCAACGGTCCCTCCCAGCAGCGCGTCATCCGCGACGCCCTCGCGAGCGCCCGACTGGGCGCCGCCGACGTCGACGTCGTGGAGGCGCACGGCACGGGCACCTCCCTGGGCGACCCGATCGAGGCCCAGGCGGTCCTCGCCACCTACGGCCAGGACCGGCCCGAGGACCGGCCGTTGTGGCTCGGCTCGCTGAAGTCCAACATCGGGCACACCCAGGCCGCCGCCGGTGTCGCGGGGATCATCAAGATGGTGCAGGCGATGCGCCACGGCATCATGCCGCGCACCCTGCACGCGTCCACGCCCTCGCACCACGTGGACTGGGAGTCCGGCGCGGTCGGCCTCCTGACGGCGCAGCGCGACTGGCCCGAGCTCGACCGCCCGCGCCGGTCCGCGGTCTCGTCCTTCGGCATCAGCGGGACCAACGCCCATGTGATCCTCGAAGCGGCGCCCGACGGGCCCGCGTCCGAGGCCGCGGAGCCGGCCCCGGTCGCCCCCTGGGTCCTCTCCGCGAAGACCCCGGCCGGGCTCCGGCGGCAGGCCGCCCGCCTGCTCGCCCGCGTCACCGGCGAGGCCGGACCCGACCCGCGGGACGTCGGGTTCACCCTGGCCACGGGCCGCGCGCTCCTGGAACACCGGGCCGTGGTCCTCGGCGCCGACCGCGACGAACTGACCGCCGGGCTGGCGGCCTTGACGAACGGCGAGGAGTCCCCGGCCGTCGTCGCCGGAGCGGTCCGCGACACCGACGCGGGCGGGCCGGCCGCCCTGGTCTTCTCCGGCCAGGGGGCACAGCGCCCCGGGATGGGCCGCGAGCTGTACGCGGCGTACCCGGTCTTCGCCGAGGCGTTCGACGCCGTGTGCGCCGCGGTCGACGGCCACCTCGACGGCCATGCCGAACACCCGCTGCGCGACGTGGTGTTCGCCCCCGCCGACTCGCCGCTCGCACCGCTGCTGAACCAGAGCATGTACACCCAGACCGGCCTGTTCGCCCTGGAGGTCGCGCTCCTGGAGCTGCTGCGCCACTGGGGCGTGACCCCCGGCCACGTCATGGGCCACTCCCTCGGCGAGATCACCGCGGCGTACGCGGCGGGCGTGTTCACCCTGTCCGACGCCTGTGCGCTCGTCGCGGCGCGCGGCCGCCTGATGCAGGCCCTGCCCGCGGACGGCGCGATGGTCGCGCTGGCCGTGGACGAGCGGGAGGCCCTGGCGTTCATCGAGCGGGAGTCGCTGGCGGACGCGGTCGGCATCGCCGCCGTCAACGGCCCGCAGGCCGTGGTCGTCTCCGGTGACGAGGCGGCCGTGCTCGCGGTCGCCGCGCACTTCCGGGCCGCCGGGCACCGGACGCACCGCCTGCCGGTGTCGCACGCCTTCCACTCGCACCACATGGAGCCGATGCTCGACAAGTTCGGGGAGGTGCTGGCCGGTCTGGCGTTCCGGCCGCCGCGGATCCCCGTGGTGTCGAACGTCACCGGCGGCCCCGTCGACCCCGAGGAGTTCTGCACGCCGGGGTACTGGGTGGAGCATGTGCGCCGGGCCGTGCGCTTCGCCGACGGGGTCCGCTGCCTGGCCGGGCAGGGCGTCACCACCTTCCTGGAGGTCGGCCCCGACGCCGTCGCGACCCCGATGGTGCACGCGACCCTCGACGCCCGAGAAGGCGCCGAGGACGCCGACTTCGTCGCCACCGCGCTCCTGAAGCCGGGCCGGCCCGAGGCGCGGTCCGTCGCGCGGGCGCTCGCCCTGCCCTTCGTGGCGGGCGCACCGACGGCATGGGAGCGGCTGCTGCCCGGGGGACGGCTCGTCGAGCTGCCGGGCTACCCGTTCGCGGGCCGGCGGTACTGGCAGGACGCGTCCGGCTCGCCGGCCGGCGTCCGGGCCGCGGGACTGAGCGCCACCCACCACCCGCTGCTGGGCGCGGCCGTGTTCCTGCCCGACGGAGGCGCGGTGCTCACCGGCCGCGTCCTGTCCGGCTCGCACCCCTGGCTCGCCGACCACGCGGTGAACGGCACGGTGCTGCTCCCCGGCACCGCCTTCCTCGACCTGGCGCTGCACGCCGGCGACGCCGTCGGTAGTCCCTTCGTCGAGGAGCTGACGCTGGAGGCCCCGCTGGTCCTGTCGGCCGACGGCACCGTGTACCTCCAGGTGGTCGTCGGCGCGCCGGACGGGGCGGGCCGCCGCTCCCTCGCCGTCCACTCCACGGCCGCCCCGGCCGGGAGCGGCGAGCCGCCGGTGCGGCACGCGACGGGCCTGCTGGCCGCTTCGGCCCCGCAGCCCGCCGCCCCGCGGACCTGGCCGCCGGAGGAGGCCGCACCGGTGCCGGTGGACGGTCTCTACGAGGACCTGGCCGCCCGCGGCTACGGCTACGGACCGGCGTTCCGGGGGCTGTGCGCGGCCTGGCGGACGGCGGACGAGCTGTACGCCGAGGTCGAACTGCCCGCCGAGCCGGGGGGGGTTCGGCATCCATCCGGCGCTGCTCGACGCCGCCCTGCACGCCATCACGCTCGGCGTGCCGTCCGCCACGGGCACCGACGGGCCGCGGCCCCTGCTGCCCTTCTCCTGGTCGGGCGTGACGCTGGAGGCGTCCCGGGCCACGGCGGTCCGGGTGCGGCTCGCCGCCGCGGGCGACGGCGCCGTGTCCCTGGCCGCCGTCGACGCCGCCGGCCGGCCCGTGATCACCGTGGAGTCGCTGGCCCTGCGGCCGCTGTCCGCGACGGCGGTCACCCGGCAGGACACAGGGCTCCACCTGCGCTGGCAGCCGTCGGCGGCCGACGCGGCGGACGGCACTCCCCCCGAGGTGGCCGTCGCCCACGTCGAGCCCGGCGGGGACGTCCACGCGCGTCTGGCCGACGTACTCGCCGTCGTCCAGGGGTTCCTGGCCGAGCCGGCCGACGCCGGCACCCGGCTCGCCGTGGTGACCCGGGGCACGCTGGTGGAGCACCCCGACCCGGTCACCGCCGCGGTGTGGGGCCTGCTGCGCTCGGCCCAGGCCGAACACCCCGGCCGGCTGCTGCTCGTCGACGTGGACGTCCGGTCGCCCGAGGCCCTCGCCGCGGCCGTCGCCTCCGGCGAGCCGCAAGTGGCCGTCCGCGACGGGCAGGTGCTCGTCCCCCGGCTCACCCGCACCGGGCCCGCCGTCCTGGCGCTGCCCGAAGCACCCGCGTGGCGGCTGGAGTCGGACGGAGGCGGCGACGCCGCCCTCGTCGCCGACCCGGCCCCCGGCGGGCCGCTGCGGCCCGCCGAGATCCGGGTGTCGATGCGGGCGGCCGGTGCGACGGGCACCGAGGGCGCCGGCGTCGTGACCGAGGCCGGTACGGCGGTCACCGGTGTGGCCGCGGGCGACCGCGTCCTGGGCACCTTCCCGCACGGGGACGCCCTCGGCAGCGCGGCGGTCACCGACCACCGGTCCGTCGTCCGCGTGCCGCGCGGCTGGACCTTCGGCGAGGCCGCGGCCTCGGCCGGGGCGTTCCGCGCCGCGTGGCACGCCCTGGTGGACGGGGCCGGACTGCGGGCCGGGGAGCGCGTGTTGGTCCTCGCCGGCGCGGGCGACGCCGGCCTGGCGGGCGTCCGGATCGCCCGGCAGCTCGGCGCCGAGGTGTTCGCCGCCGCGCCGCCCGCGGCGTGGGACGCCCTCCGGGAGGCGGGCGCGCACCCCGTGGACGAGGACGAGGTTCCGGCGGGAACGGACGTCGTCCTGGATCCGCGCGCGGACGGCGCGGACGCGGCGGCGCCCGCCGGACTCGCCGACGGCGCACGGTTCGTGACGACGGCGGGCGCGTACGAACCGGCGGACGCCGGCCCCGTGCCCGCCGGGCTCGCGGACCTCCTCGACCGGGACGCCCTGCGGCCGCTGCCGGTCCGGTCCGTCGACATACGGACGGCGGCCGGAGCCCTCCGCCCCGCCGGTGCAACGGTGTTCACTCTTCCCCGCCCGCTCGACCCGGACGGCACCGTGATCGTCACGGGCGCGAGCGGCACCCTCGGACAACTCGTCCTGCACCGGCTCGTCTCGGCGCACGGCGTCCGCCGGGTGCTCCTGCTGAGCCGCAGTGGCGCCGGGGCACCGGCCGGCCTGCCGACGGACGGCGTCCACGTGGACGCGGTCGCCTGCGACGTGGCCGACCGGGAGCAGCTCGCCCGCGCGCTGGCCCGCATCCCGGCGGAGCACCCGCCGACCGCCGTGGTGCACACCGCCGGTGTGCTCGACGACGGCGTCCTCGACGCGCTGACGCCCGAGCGGCTCGGCACCGTGCTGCGGCCCAAGGCGGACGCGGTGCGCAACCTGCACGAGCTGACCGCCGACGCCGACCTGGCCGCCTTCGTGGTCTTCTCCTCGGCCGCCGGCGTCCTCGGTTCGGCGGGCCAGGCCAACTACGCGGCCGCCAACGCCTTCCTGGACGCCTTCGTCGCCCGACGGCACGCGGCCGGGCTCCCGGCGGTCTCGGTCGCCTGGGGCCTGTGGGCGGAGAGCAGCGCGATGACGGCCGGACTCGGCGCCGCCGACCGGAACCGGATCGCCCGCCTGGGATTCCTGCCCACCTCCACCGAGGAGGGGCTGGCGGCCTTCGGCCGGGCGCTATCGAGCCCGGTGCCGCTCGTCGTCCCGGTGCGCCTCGACCCCGCGGCGCTCCGCTCGGACACCGCGCCGGTGCTCCTGCGGGACCTGGCGCCCCGCCCGGACCGGCGCACGGCCGCCGCCGCGGAGGCCGTCCGGGAACAGTCCCTGGAAGCCCAGTTGGGATCGCTGCCCGCCGAGCGCCGGGCGGAGGTCCTGCTCGACCTCGTCCTCACGGACGTCGCCCTGGTCCTCGGCCACGGCGACGCGCGGGACGTCTCGCCCGACGAGGCCTTCCGCGACCTGGGCTTCGACTCGCTGACCGCAGTCGAGCTGCGCAACCGCCTGGGGGGCCGCATCGGCCTGAAGCTCGCCGCCACCGCGGTGTTCGACTACCCGAGCCCCCGCGCCCTGGCCGGCCACCTGCTCGACCGGCTCGCACCGGCGTCCCCCGCCGCGCCGACGGGCCCCGGGCGGCCGACCTACGAACAGGTGCTGGCCGACCTCGGCAGGCTCGGGGACAGCCTGGCCGCACTGGAGCTCACCGGCGCGCAACGCGCCGAACTGGCGGAAACCCTCCGCGGTCTGGCCGGGCCGCCGAGCTCCGGCGGACCCGCCGAGGAGACCGCCGACCTCGAATCCGCCACCGCGTCCGAAGTCCTCGACTTCGTCACCAACAGCCTTGGCATCTCCATCGACGGCGACTCGTCGCCCACGGACCCGAGTTGAGAGGGAGTTCATGCCCACCGAAGACGAGCTGCTGAAATATCTCAAGGCCGTGTCCGAGGAACTGCAGGCCACGCGCGGCCGCCTGAAGGCGGCCGAGGGCGAGCGCAGCGAACCCGTGGCGATCGTCGGCATGAGCTGCCGGCTGCCCGGTGACGTCTCCTCGCCCGACCACCTGTGGGACCTGGTCCTCAAGGGCGAGGACGCCATCGGCGACTTCCCGTCCGACCGCGGATGGGACGTCGAGGCGCTGTACGACCCGGAGCCCGGCAACCCGGGCAGGACCTACACCCGGTCCGGCGGATTCGTGCGCGGCGCCGCGGACTTCGACCCGGCGTTCTTCGGCATCGCCCCGCGCGAGGCGCTCGCGATGGACCCCCAGCAGCGGCTGATGCTGGAGGCCTCGTGGGAGGCCCTGGAGCACGCCGGGATCAACCCGCAGGCCCTCAAGGGCTCCCGCACCGGCGTCTTCGCCGGTTCGTTCCACCACGACTACGACCCGGGCGGCGGCAGCGTCGGCAGCCTGATATCCGGCCGCGTCTCCTACACGCTGGGTCTGCAGGGCCCGGCCGTCACGGTCGACACGGCGTGCTCGTCGTCCCTGGTGGCCGTGCACCTCGCGGCGGCGTCGCTGCGGTCGCGGGAGTGCTCCCTGGCCCTGGTCGGCGGCGTGACGGTGCTCGCGACGCCGGGCGTCTTCGTCGAGTTCTCCCGCCAGCGCGGCCTCGCGGCGGACGGCCGCTGCAAGTCCTACGCCACGGCGGCGGACGGCACGGGCTGGGGCGAGGGCGTCGGCATGCTCGTCCTGGAGCGCCTCTCCGACGCCGAGCGCAACGGCCACCGGATCCTGGCGGTGGTCCGCGGCTCGGCCGTCAACCAGGACGGCGCCTCCAACGGGCAGACCGCGCCCAACGGCCCCGCGCAGCAGAAGGTGATCCGCGACGCGCTGTCGAGCGCCCGGCTGGGCACGGCCGACGTCGACGTCGTCGAGGGGCACGGCACGGGGGACGACGCTCGGCGACCCGATCGAGGCGCAGGCGCTCCTCGCCACGTACGGCCAGGACCGGCCGGAGGACCGGCCGTTGTGGCTGGGGTCGGTGAAGTCGAACATCGGGCACACCCAGGCGGCTGCGGGTGTCGCGGGGATCATCAAGATGGTGCAGGCGATGCGCCACGGCGTACTGCCCCGGACTCTCCACGTCGACGAGCCGTCGGAGCACGTGGACTGGAGCGCGGGCCGGGTCAGGCTGCTCACGGAGAACGCGCCGTGGCCCGAGGACGGCCGTCCGCGCCGGGCCGGCGTCTCGTCCTTCGGCTACAGCGGGACCAATGCGCATGTGATCCTCGAGTCGGCCCCGGCCGTCGAGGACGACCGTCCGGCCGTCGACGGGGTGGTGCCGTGGGTGCTGTCGGCCCGGAGCGAGGCCGCACTGGCCGAGCAGGCGGAGCGCCTGGCCGGAGCGGTGGACGGTCTGCGGCCGCTGGACGTCGGCTTCTCGCTGGCACACGGACGGGCGGTACTGGAGCACCGGGCCGTGGTGCTGGGGCGCGACGGCGACGACATGGCCGGACGGCTGAGGGACTTCGCGTCCGGACGCCCGGTCGCGGGGGTCGTGAACGGCCGGGCCGGTTCCGGTGGCGTGGTCTTCGTGTTCCCGGGCCAGGGTTCCCAGTGGGTCGGGATGGCCCGTGAACTCCTCGATCACTCCTCGGTGTTCGCGCAGCGGATGGACGAGTGCGCGGCGGCTCTCCGGTCGCATGCGGACGGCTGGTCGTTGCTGGATGTCGTGCGCGAGGGTGACGAGGCGTTGTTGCGGCGGGTGGACGTGGTCCAGCCGGTGCTGTTCGCGGTGATGGTGTCGTTGGCCGAGCTGTGGCAGTCGCTGGGGGTCCGGCCGTCCGCCGTGGTCGGCCATTCCCAGGGCGAGATCGCGGCCGCCTGTGTGGCGGGGGGCCTGTCTCTGGAGGATGCGGCGCGTGTGGTCGCGCTGCGGAGCCGGGCGTTGCTGCGGCTGGCCGGACGGGGCGGCATGGTGTCCGTCCTGGCCCCGCCGGAGCAGGTGACCGGACGGCTGACCGGCGGACTTCAGATCGCGGTCGTGAACGGCCCCGAGCAGGTCGTGGTCTCCGGCGTCTCGGACGAGCTGGACGCCTTCCTGGCCGGTTGCGAGGCCGACGGGGTCCAGGCCCGCCGCGTCGCCGTCGACTACGCCTCCCACTCGCCGCAGGTCGAGGACCTGCGCACCGAACTGCTGGACCTCCTGGGCGACATCGAGCCCCGGTCCGGCCGCATCCCGATGGTCTCCACGGTCACCGGCGAGCCGATCGACACGGCGGAGATGGACGCCGCGTACTGGTTCACCAACCTCCGCGAGACGGTGCGCTTCGACGCGGCCCTCCGGCACCTGCTGGACACCGGACACCGCACCTTCGTCGAGGCGAGCCCGCACCCGGTGCTGACCGGCGCGCTGGCCCGGCCCGGCGTGGTCGCGGTGGGCACGCTGCGCCGCGGCGAGGACGAGCGTGCCCAACTCCTCCGGAATCTGGCCGAGGTGTACGTCGCGGGCGTGGACGTGGACTGGTCGTCCCAGGTGGCCGGCGGCCGCCCGGTGGACCTGCCGACGTACGCCTTCCAGCGCCGCCGCTACTGGCTGCCCGCGGGCGCGGCCACCGCCGACGTCGGCTCGGCCGGGCTCGGCGCCGTGCGGCATCCCCTGCTGGGCGCGGCCGTTCGGCTGGCCGACGGTGACGACACCGTCCTCACCGGACGGCTGTCCCGCGGCACGCACCCCTGGCTGGAGGACCACGCCGTCTTCGGCACGGTCATCCTCCCCGGCACCGCGTTCGTCGAACTCGCCCTCCGGGCCGGCGAGGAGGTCGGCTGCCCGGCCGTGCGGGACCTGGTCCTGCACGCGCCGCTGTCCCTCCCCGAGCACGGCGAGGTGGACCTCCAGGTGCAGGTCGGAGCGGCGGACGAGGACGGCGGCCGTCCGGTGGACGTCTACGCCGCCCTCCGCCGGCCCGACGGCACGCCCGAATGGACCCACCACGCGAGCGCCGTCCTCACCGACGAGGACGACGCGGACACCGCCCCGCCGGAGAGCCCCCTGCGGGCCCCCGCCTGGCCCCCCCGCCGACGCCGTCCGGCTGGACGTGACGGGCCACTACGACGCCATGGCCGGGGTCGGCCTGGAGTACGGCCCCGCGTTCCAGGGACTGTCCGACGTCTGGCGGCTCGGCGACGAGATCCTCGCCCAGGTCACCCTGCCCGGCCGACAGGCCGAGGAGGCGCCGAGGTTCGGGCTCCACCCGGCCCCTGCTGGACGCCGCGCTCCAGGCCGCCGCGGTGGACGCCACCGACGGCCGGACGCCGTTGCCGTTCTCCTTCGGCGCGGTCACCCTGCACGCCCGCGGCGCGACCGGGCTGCGCGTGCGCATCGTCCCCGCCGGGGACGACACCTTCACCGTCGAGGTGGCCGACCCCACCGGAGCGCCCGTCGCCCGCATCGACGCGCTGCTCGTGCGCCCGGTGACGGCCGGCGACCTCGCCGGTGCGGACAGCGGCACGGAGGCGCTGCTGGCCGTCGAATGGGCGGAGTTCGAGGGCACCGCGGCCGCCGGAGCGCCGGAGACGACGGTGCTGAGGATCGCCGACCCCGGCGCGGACGCCGGTGACGTCGTGACCCGGACCCGCGCCGCGCTGGACGAGGCGCTGCGCGGGATCCAGCGGTGGCTGGCGGAGGACCGGCCCGCCGGGGAGCGGCTGGTGGTGCTCACCCGCGGTGCCGTGCCGACCGGCGCCGAGGGCCCGGACGCGGAGATCGACCTCGTCCAGGCCCCGGTGTGGGGCCTGGCGCGGGCCGCCCGTACGGAGAACCCCGGCCGGGTCGTCCTCGTCGACCTCGACGGCCCCGACGAGTCGGCCCTGGAGGGCGCGCTGCGCTCGGGCCTTCCCGAACTGGCCGTTCGGGGCGGGAAGTTGTACGCCCCCGTCCTGCGCCGCCGTCCGGCGGACCGCACCGACGGCGCGGCCGCCGCCCTCGGCCCGGGCACCGTTCTGATCACCGGGGGAACGGGCGGGCTCGGCGCCCACGTGGCCCGGCACGCCGCCCGGCTCGGCGCCCGGCACCTGCTGCTGCTCTCCCGCCGCGGCGCCGACGCCGAGGGCGTCGGGGCCCTGCTGGACGAACTCACCGCCCTCGGCGCGGAGGTGACCGTCCGGGCCTGCGACGCGGCCGACCGCGACCGGCTGGAGCAGGTCCTGCGGGACATCCCGGCCGAGCATCCGCTGACGGCGGTCGTCCACGCCGCGGGCGTGCTCCACGACGGCGTCGTCGAGTCCATCGACGCCGCGGGGGCTCGACACCGTCCTCCGGCCGAAGATCGACGCCGCCTGGCACCTGCACGAACTGACCGCCGGGGCCGACCTGTCCGCGTTCGTGGCCTTCTCCTCCGTCTCCGGCACCGTCGGCGGGGCGGGCCAGGGCGGCTACGCGGCCGCCAACGTCTTCCTCGACGCGCTGATGCGGCACCGCCGCCGCAACGGACTGGCCGGACTCTCGCTCGCCTGGGGCCTGTGGGCCGAGGCGACCGGGATGACCGGGCACCTGGCGCGGACCGACGTGGACCGCATCAACAGCAGCGGCATCACCGCGCTGGGCACCGACCAGGGGCTGGCGCTCCTCGACGCCGCGCTCACCGCGCGGACGGACGACGCGGTGCTCGTGGCCGTCGGGATCGACCTGCCCGTCCTGCGCACGACCGACCCGGCCCTCCTGCCGCCGCTGCTGGCCGGGCTCGTCCCGCCGCGCCGCGGTGTCGCCGTCTCCCGGTCCGGGCGACGGACCGGCGCGGCCGGGCTCTCCCCGGGCTCCAGGCTCTCCCCGGACTCCAGGGACGAGGTGGTGGAGCGCCTGCGGTACCGGTTCGCCGGAGCGATGGGCTTCGACACCGCCGAGATCGACGTCACCGCGTCGCTGGTCGGCCAGGGCCTGGACTCGGTGATGGCCATGCAGACCCGCGGCCTGATCGAGTCGGACTTCGGCCGGACCCTGCCCGTCGCCCTGATGTTCAACGGCGCCAGCGTCGAGAGCATCGCCGACCACCTCATCGAAGGCGCCGGCGACCAGCCGGCCGCGGCCGCCGAGGAGGCCGGCGCGACCGGGGCGGAGGACGTCGCCGACGTCGTACGCCACCCGGCCACGCGGGACGTCGTCCGGCTGCTGCGCGCCGAACAGCACGGCACACCCGCCGTCACGCACCACATCGGGCTGGCCGTCCGGCTCACCTCGCCGACGACCCCGGAGCGCCTCGCCGAGGCGATCGAGGGGCTCGCCGCCCGGCACGCCGCGCTGCGCACCGCGATCGTCCAGGACGCCGACGGCGGGCAGCAGTTGGAGGTCCGCCGCACCCCGGCGGGCGGGCTGCTGCGCTGGTCCGAGGTGGCGGACGACACCGACGCCGATCTGCGGCTGCGCGAGCTGATGGAGCCGCCCTTCGACCTCGCGGTCTCCCCGCTGTGGCGGTTCGAACTGCTCGCCCGGCCCTCCGGCGACCAGGTGCTCGTCTTCGGCGCGCACCACGCGGTGTCCGACCTGGCGTCGCTGATGCTGGTGGCCGACGAACTCGGCGCCTCCCTCGGCGGCTCCCCGCGGCCCGCCGTCGTCACCAACCGCGACATCGACCTGCTCCTGCGGGCGCAGGCCGCGCGTTCCGACGGCGAAACGCCGTCCCCGGGGCGCGGACTTCGCCGGCGCCCGTCGGCTGGACCTCGAACTGGCCCGGCCCCGGCCCGCGGAGAGGTCCTTCCGCTCCTCGATGCTCCTGCTGGACCTGCCGGCGGACCTCCAGGAGCGGGTGGCGGCGCGGGCGACCCGCCTCGGGATCACCCCGGCCGCGTTCTGGCTGGGCGCCCTGACCGTCCACCTCGCCCGGCTGCGCGAGCGGAACAAGTTCGTGCTCGCCGTCCCGGTGGACACCCGGATGCACGCGGGCGCGCTCGACGCGATCGGCTACTTCGGCCTGCCCATCCCGTTCGCCGCCCAGGTGGAGCCCGGCGACGCCGCCGTCGACGTCCTCCACCGCACGGACGGCCGCCTCGGGGCGGTGCTGGAGCGGGGCGTCACGTTCTTCGACGCGATGCCGGCCCTCGTCGCCGAGGGGCTCTACCGCAAGGACGCGCCCCTGGTCGAGCTGTACTTCAACTACATGCCGCCGCAGGCCGGTTCGGCGCCGGGCCTGGAGATCCTCCCGGCCGGCACCGGCTGGTCCGACCTGGACCTGATGGTCACGGTGATGCCGGGCCTCGGGAAGCTGGGGCTCGACCACAGCCTCGACGTCCTCGACGAGGCGAGCTGCTCGGCCCTCGGCCGCGACTACCTCGCGCTCGTCGCGGAGCTCGCCGACGACCCCACCGTCCCGGCCGTTTCCGTCGTAGATGCCGCGCCTCCGGTGCAGGACGGGGCGCGTCCGGCCGCACAGGTCGCCGTGGCGGCCACGTTCGCCCTGGGCAACCTGCCCGCGATGCTGTCGGTCGCCCTGGAGGACGCCGGCGTGGAGGGCGGCCCGTTCGAGGTCGCCGAGGCCCCGTACCACCAGGTCCTCGCGAGCCTGCACGACCCGGGCAGCGTCCTCGCCGACCCGTCCACCGCCGCCGGCCTCGTGCTCCTGCGCGCCGGCGACCTGACCCGCTTCGCCCCGGAGGACGACGGGCCGGAGGGAGGCGGCCTCCTCGCCGAGCTCGCCGAGGAGTACCCGGCCGCCCTGCTCGCCCTCGCCGGGCGCGGCAAGGCCCCGCTGGTCGTCGCCTTCCTGCCGGAGCGCGCGGGTGACGAACGGGCGCGCCGCTGGGAGGAGTCGGTGACGGAGCGGCTCCGGGACAAGCCCGGCATCGCCGTCCTGCCCTCGGACCGGTGGGCCGGCGACTGCCCGGCGGACGAGATGTTCGACGAGCACACCGACACCATGGCCCACCTGCCGTTCCGGGAGGAGTTCCAGGCCGTCGTCGCGCTGACCCTCGCCGACGTCGTCCGCAACCTCCGCCGCCGGCCGCCCAAGGTGATCGTCGTCGACGGCGACCACACGCTGTGGAGCGGGGTGGCGGGCGAGATCGGGCCGGAGGCCGTCGACCTGACCGGGCCCCGCGCCCTGCTCGCCCGGCGCCTGCTGGAATGGCGCGCCGCCGGCGTGCTGCTGGCCCTCGTCTCCAACAACGACGAGGCGACGGTGCACGCCGTCCTCGACCGGCCGGACAGCCCGCTGCACCGGGAGCACTTCGCGGCGATCTCCGCCGCGTGGGAACCCAAGTGGACCCGGATCCTGAGGATCGCCGAGGAGCTGGGGCTGGGACTGGACAGCTTCCTGTTCCTCGACGACAACCCGGTGGAGATCGCCGCGGTCCGCGCCGAGCTGCCCGAGGTGCTCTCCCTGACCTGCCCCGAGGCCGGCGGACTGGACGCGTTCGTCCATCGGTTGTGGCCCGCCGTCCCGCGGGCGGCGACGGCCGAGGACGCCTCCCGGGCCGAGTTCTACCGGCAGGAGAAGGTGCGTGACGAGGCCCGCGAGGGAACGAGCTTCGCCGAGTTCCTGGAGAACCTGCGGCTCGAACTCGACATCGAGCCCGTGTCCGCCGAAACGGCCGAGCGCACCGTCCAGTTGAGCCGGCGGACCAACCAGTTCAACCTCCGGCCCGTCCCGCTCGACCCGGACCGGCTGGAGCAACTGACCCGGGACGGCGGCGAGGTGTGGACGGCCACCGCCCGCGACCGCTTCGGCGCCTACGGCCAGATCGGCGTCCTGGCCGTCCGGCCCGACGGGGACGCCCTCGAAGTGGTCGCCTGGATGATGAGCTGCCGCGTCCTCGGCCGCGGCGTGGAGGACCGGCTGCTCCAGTGGCTGGCCGACCGGGCCGAGGCCCTCGGCCGCACCACGGTGCGCCTGATCGCGGAGAACACGCCCCGCAACATCCCGGCCCGGCGCCTCGTCTCCCGCCTCGGCGGCGGGGACGTCGGGGCACCGCGGCTGGAGACGGCGGTGGCACCGGCACGACTGCGGGAGTTCCGCTCCTGGGACCCCGGAACGAATTCGGCTGCGGAGGACAGCAATGCCTGAGGGAAGCGGTACCAGCCGCAACCGGAACGTCGATCGACGGCCCGAGGAGGAAGTGATCGAGGGACGGGGCCCGGGGCGGGCCCAGGCGTCCGACCTGCTGGCCCGCCTCCGGCGGCCGGCCGCCCCGGCGCCGGGGCGGCTCCCCGGCGCCGGGCGGCTCCCCGGCGCCCGGCGGCCCCACGGCGCCGCCCCGCACGGTCGACCAGGTCGCCGCGGCCATCGCCGAGCGGGCCTCCCGCTTCCTGGCGGGCGGTGCGGCCGACGTCGAGACCGACCTGTTCGACGCGGGCATGTCCTCGGTGGACGCCGTCGAGCTCGTCGCGGTCATGGCCCGCGAACTGGACGTGGCCGTCAGCCTGGACGACGTCTTCGCCGACGCCCGGCCCCGCCGCCTCGCCCAGCGCTGGGCGAGGGCCGCCGGACTGCCCGACCGGCCGGCCGTCCAGGCGGGCCCGTCGGCGGCACCCGTGGTGGCCACCGGGCGGATCGCGACCGACGCGGTGGACGAGGACCTCGACCTGATCCTCGCCGACCTCGCGCAGGCCGACCGGCTGCCCTGGAGCAGCCGGCCCGAGCCGGTGGCCCCCCGCCGCGTCCTGCTCACCGGAGCCACCGGCTTCCTCGGCAGCCACCTGCTGCTCGACCTGCTGCGGCAGGGCGACGCCCACGTGGTCTGCCTGGTGCGGGCCGAGGACGACCGGGCCGCCGAACGACGCCTCGGCGACGCCCTGGAGAGCTTCGGCCAGTCCTGGTCCTCGGAGGTCCGGCGGCGGGTCACCGTCCTCGCGGCGGACCTCCGACAGCCCCGCCTGGGGTTGTCCGAGGAGCGCTGGGAGGCCCTGACCCGGGAGATCGACGCGATCGTCAACGTCGCCGCCGCCGTCGACTTCCTGCGCGGCTACCCGTCGCTGCGGCAGACCAACGTGCGCGGCCCGCTGCTGCTGGCCGAGCTGGCGATGACCGGCCGGCCCAAGCCCCTGCACCACGTCCTCGTCCGTCGCCGTGTTCAACGAGATCGGCATCGCCAGGATGGGCGAGGACGACCCGGTCGCCCACATCGACCGGCTGGTCGCCGGCTACGACAAGTCCAAGTGGGCCGCCGAGGCGGCGCTGCGCCGCGCCCGCGAACACGGCCTGACGGCGACGTTCCTGCGGCCGGGCGCGATCGGCGGCCACACCCGCACCGGTGTGTACAACCCGAGCGACCTCAGCACCGGGCTGATCGGCGCCATCTCCCGCTACCGCACCGTCCCGGCGTTCAAGTACATGAACCTCGCGCCCGTGGACTGGGTCAGCCGCACCGCGGCCGCCATCGTCTTCGACCCGCAGGCGTGGGGCCACAACTACAACCTCACCGGCCGCGCGGAGACGCTGCCCGAGCTCGTCAAGGACATGAAGCTGGCCGGGATGAACGTCCCGCGTGGCCAACTGGCGGGACTGGAAGGACGATCTGCTCGCCCGCCACGATGCCGAGCCGGTCCCCGCGCTGGACTCCATCGTCCGCATCATGCGCAGCCCGACCGCGCTCAAGCTCTTCGAGGCGCTGATGTTCGGCCCCGCCGCCGCGGCCGACCGCACCGAGGCGTTCCTCGCCCGGCACGGCCTCCCGGCGCCCGAACGCTACGACGCCAAGGCCCAGTTGAAGACCTTCGAGCGGATGGCCGAGGACGGCGTCACCCGGCTCCCCAGCCGCGAGGACCCGTCCTACCTGGAGTTCGACGAGCGGATGCGCGGCCTCGTCGGACCGGTGGGGGAGGAGCCCGACACCCGGTGCAGGACGGCGTTCACCCTCTCCATCGCCAGCATGTACCAGGTCGCCCAGCACCGCCGGATCGACGTCCGCGGCCAGGTGATCTGCGCGCGGGTGCACCCGGAGCCGCTGACGGTGACCCACGCGAGATATGGGGTCCGCCCCGACGAGGGCATCCCGCTCCGGCACGGCGAACGACCACCCCCTCCTGCGCTACCGCTCGTCCTCACGGACCGCGACGGCGGCCGGTGGTGGCTGGAGGGCTGGAAGACCGCCCGCGCCCGGCGCGACCTGTGGAAGCAGACCCGGACCCTGGAGATCACCATCGGCCGCGAGGGCGAACCGGCGTGCTACGCCGGGGTGATCCAGGTGCCGGCAAGAGCTTCCTCCCCGACCAGATCGACGGCATCCGCGTCGATCCCCGGCTGTCCTCGCAGGAGCAGCGGCTCGCCAGAGCTGTCGTGGCTGTCGTGGTTCTTCGTGCAGATGGGCATGGGCTCGCCGAGCCCTCCCTGCGGGCCGCGCCGAGCTGCTGGACCTGCGCCGGGACGCGACTCGACCAGGAGACAAGGACAAGATGCAGCGCAAATTCCGCAAGCTGATCAGGCAAAGGGAGCAGAGCCCGATGACGCTGAGCCCCTCAACTCCGGCTCGGCGCCGCGGACGAGCAGATCCCCTTCACCGCGTCCGAACGGCACGGAGCTCGGCCTGTGCGGTCTCCGCCGCGCGACGGCGCCGACCGGCCGCCGTCCTCGTCATCCACGGACTGACGGCGTCCTACTCGACTGTTCACGCAACGGAGACGCGGAACCTGGTGGACGTCTGCTCGACGCGGGCTACGAGCCGTGGCTGCTGGACTGCGCGGCAGCTGCCGCCTGCCCTACAACAGGGCCGCGTCCGCTACACCTTCGACGACGTGGCGCTCTACGACATCCCCGAGGCTGTGGCGCTCGTCCGCGAAACGACAGCCGGCGGAGGCCCCTGCAGGTCGTCGCCACTGCATCAGGCGCGCTCTGCCTCTCCCTGAGCATGGCGGCCGGACTCGTCACCGGCCTGCGGCGTCGTCGCGCAGGGCGTCTTCCTCACCCCAAGATGTCCTGGAAGACCCGATGCGCCTGCACTTCGGCGGCGAAAACTCCTGCGGTCGCGCCCTCGTCAACATCCCCACGACTTCCGCAAGGTGGGCCTCTGGTCGAAGCACTCCCTGATCTCGCCGAGGTCTCGCTGGGTGCCGAGTGCAAGGACCCCACCTTGCCAGATCTGCACAACGACTCGTGGGGCGTGGGCGGTTCGCTCTTCGAGCACGAGAACCTCGACACCCGCACCCACGACCGCCTCGCCGAGCTCTACGGCACGGTCCCATGTGGATCCTCCCGCACCTGCGGCAGATCGAAACTGGCCACACGATGATGCGCCACAACGACCGCCGACTGGCCGCTCACGACGCCCTCCCGAAGAACGCCCTGGACAACGCGGACCGCATCGAGGCCCCGCTCCTCCTCCTGTCCTGCAGCCGACAACGCTTCTGGTACGACTCCAACAAGCTCTGCCACGAGCTCCTCACACACCCGCCACCCGGACCTGGACGTCCGCTACGTGGAGGTGCCGGGCTACGGCCACCTCGACACCTTCATAGGCCGCAACGCCGCCCTGGACGTCTTCGGCCACATCGTCGACTTCCTCGGACGAACGCCGGACGGCCGTCCCGCAGCGTGACGCACGGACGGGGCGGGCGCACGAGTACGCGTACTCGTGCGCCCGCCCCGTCGTGTCACCTGAACGAGCGATTCCACTGCAGATCTGTGACATCACACTCGTGAGTGGACGGTGTGCACCTTTCACAGGCTGTAGGAGGGACCGTGATGTCACCATGCCCACTCGTGGTTGGGCCACCGCCGGTGGCGGCGGCCGCTCTGCTCCTGACGGCGGCCGGCACGGCACCGACGCCGACGCGCGCGCACTGACGACCATCAACTGCGCCGGCTCGATCAACGTGAACGTCCATCCCGTCAATGCCGCCGTCGACGGCAGGAGCGCGAGCAACTTCCGCTTGTGTGCGACGACCGGATCTAGTCCTTCCCGGCGACTGACGATCTCCGGCTCGGTGACGAGCTCCGGTGACCTCTTCTTCCAGACGAGAACCACGGACAGCCTCACGAGGACGGACACGGGGCAGGTCTTCCGGTTCACGATCGACCGCCGCTTCGACCGGGACAGCACGGCCGCCTCCGGCAACGCCACCGAACGCGGTTCCAGCAGCAGGCACGCGACTCCGGGACCGGCACGTTCGGTACGGGGACGAACCTGGTGACCTTCGTCATCACAAACAACTACCTGCTCGACGTCAACGTGTGACCGCTGCCCGGCCCCGGACAGCAAAAGCCCCTCTCCCGGCCACGGGCGAGAGGGGCACGAAATCACTTCTTCCGACGCTTGCGGGGCGCGGGAACCAGCGGTAGCCTCGGTTTCGCGGGCGGCGGCGAAGAAGGGCGCCATCAGCTCTTCGTACTGACTATCAAGGATTCGGCCCAGGTCGACTTCAAGCCACTTGGGTACCTGGATTTCCTTGATTCCGTCACCGGGGAACCGTCCTCGTCCACCTCCCCCGTAAGCTCCTCCATTTCCTCGGCACCGTCACGGCGAACTTGACCGTGGTCAGATTTTCGGTCACCTCGGGGGCGAGATCGTCGAAGTCGATCCGCTGGACGAAAATCGGCGTCGTCATCGTCAGACCGCCGACCTCGATCGTCTTACCCCTTCTGCCACGCCGGGCTGGCCTTGTGGGATTCGTCTACCTCAATGAATTGCTGCCCATGACGGCGCGCCTCCTCTTTCCGGTTCGGCGCAAAGTCTAGTGGAGCAGGGGCTGTTGACGCAATTCAGGTAGCGGAGGCGAGATGGGGCGGTGGCGCATTCCTATTGGAGAACCGAATCGCCGGAGCCGGCCCGCTCTTCGCAAGGGCCGTACGAATGCTTACCTTCGGTGAAAAACCGCGCGAACAGGATGACCCGGAATTGCCCTGCGCCGTCGGCCCCTTTCGGCCGCTGCGGGCACGTCGGGCTGGGGGAGTCGAACAGGTCCGTGACGTCGACTGTCGGCGCTCTCCTGACGGTTGCCCGCGTCGCGGGCGATCAGTTCTTGTAGATGCCCCCACCGTGTAGGCGTTGTCGCCGCCACCACCGTCACGAGTGGTGCGGAAGGTGTGTTCGGTGCATATCACACAGGAGAGCAGAGAACAGGGACTGAATG
>NZ_BAAAXZ010000121.1:0-37312 GCF_039535865.1 Streptomyces thioluteus | reverse complement strand
ACGACTCGCGAGCGTCAAACTCCTTCAAGGCCAGCCGTGTAGCGGCCCGTCCGCTCTGGGCCCCCCCTCCCCCCCTCCCCCCTCCCTTGTCCGAATAGCGGGACGAGATCCTCGTCGACGCGACGGCCTTCCCCACGGACGGCTACATCGCCGCGTCGGCGGCCCGGCTGACCGGCCGCGTCGTCCGGGCCGTCGAGCCCGCCGCCATGGCCTCCGAGGCCGGCCCCCGCACCGCGGCGGTACTCGTCAACCACGTCGACTACCGCACCGGACGGCTGCACGACCTGCCCGGCATCACCGCCGCCGCGCACGCCGCCGGGGCGCGCGTCGTGGGGGACCTGTGCCACAGCGCGGGCGCCCTGCCCGTCGGGCTCGACGAGCACGGTGTGGACCTCGCGGCCGGCTGCACGTACAAGTACCTCAACGGCGGCCCCGGTTCGCCCGCCTTCCTCTACGTGCGCCGGGAGCTCCAGTCCCGCTTCGACTCCCCGCTGCCGGGCTGGAACTCGCACGCCGACCCGTTCGGCATGGAGCCCGGCTACCGGCCCGCCGACGGGGCGACGCGCGGCCGGGTCGGCACGCCCGACATCCTCTCCCTGCTCGCCCTGGACGCCGCCCTCGACGTCTGGGACGGCGTGGACCTCGCGGCCCTCCGGTCCAAGAGCCTCGCCCTCACCGACTTCTTCCTGCGCTGCGTGGCCGCGTATGTCCCCGGGGGCCGGGTGACGTCCGTCACCCCGGACGCGCACGCCGAGCGCGGCAGCCAGGTCTCGCTGCGCTGCCCCGGCGCCGGGGAGGTCATGGCGGAGCTGATCCGGCGGGACGTCGTCGGCGACTTCCGCCGGCCGGACGTGCTGCGCTTCGGTTTCGCGCCGCTGTACTGCCGTTTCTCGGACGCGGAGCGGGCGGCGCGGGAGCTGGGGGAGGCCGTGCGTAGTACTTGAGACGGACGGCCGGAGATCCTCATCGACGCGGACGACGACCGGTGGATGTCTGTTTACGGTGGAACGTGTGAATCCGACGCCCGAGCCGCCCTCCCTCCGCAGCGAGCTGCTCATGTTCAAGAGCGCCTTCGACGGCATCCACCGTGATCTCTTCACGGACGCCTTCGCCTTCCGGCCGCTGGCGCCGCTCGCGCCCGGCAGCCGTCTCCTGCGCGTCGTGCCGCGCGGCCTCCGCCGGTACGCGCGCTGGCTGCCGCACGCGGCGGTCGTGGCCCTGACCGTCTGCCTGGTCTTCCAGGCGTTCGCCCACAGCATGGGCCTGGCGGCGATGCTCCTGATCGGGGTGCCGCTGCTGATGACCCTGGTGCGTCCCATCGGCGCGTGGTGGTGCTCGGTCGGCGCGATCTTCTTCACGATCACCGTGGGGCCCTGGGTGGAGGTCGCCTTCAGCGTCCACGTCCTGGTGATGATGCTCGTCGCCATGCGGTCGCGGCCGCGGGTGGCGGGCGAGATGTGGCTGCTGACCGCCTGCATCGCGGCCTTCCTCACGGTCTTCCGGCCGGTCGTCGGGGTCGACGGCCTCTTCGAGCTGCTCGTCGTCTCCGCCGTGCTGCTGTTCGCCGTGTTCGCCGTGCGGCTGCTGCGCGAGTCCCGGCAGCAGGTCGTGGCCCAGACCGCCGTCACCGAGGCCGAGCGGTCCCGGCGCACGGTGCTGGAGGAGCGCACCACCATCGCCCGCGAGCTGCACGACGTCGTGGCGCACCACATGTCCGTCGTCGCCATCCAGGCCGAGGCCGCGCCGTACCGGGTCCAGGACACGCCGCCCGAGCTGGCCGCGGCGTTCGTCACCATCCGCGAGAACGCCGTCGCGGCCCTCACGGAGCTGCGGCGCGTCCTCGGCGTCATCCGTTCCGACGGCTCCGACGCGTTCGACGACCCCGAGGCGCCGCAGCCGACGCTCGCCGCGCTCGACGGGCTGCTGGCCAACGTCCGGGGTGCCGGGCTGGCCGTCGACCAGGTCACCACCGGGGTGGTGCGGCCGCTGCCGCAGGGCGTGGAGCTCTCCGCGTACCGCATCGTCCAGGAGGCGCTGAGCAACGTGCTGCGGCACGCGCCCGGTGCCGCCGCGCGCGTCGAGCTGTCCTACGTGCCCGTCGGGCTCGGACTGCGCGTCGTCAACGGGCCGCCCGACCGGCTGGCCAAGCCCTCGCCCGGCGCCGGGCACGGCGTGCTCGGCATGCGCGAGCGCGTCGCGATGCTCGGCGGCGAGATGACGGACGGGCCGACGGGCGACGGGGGCTACGAGGTCACCGCGTTCCTGCCGGTCTCCGTCGCGGAGGCCGCCGCGTGACCATCAGGGTCCTGATCGTCGACGACCAGATGATGGTCCGCGAGGGCTTCTCCGTCCTCCTCAACGCCCAGCCCGACATCGAGGTCGTGGGGGAGGCGGTGGACGGCCGCCAGGCCCTCGCGAAGGTCGCGGAGCTGCGCCCCGACGTCGTCCTCATGGACATCCGCATGCCCGAGCTCAACGGCCTGGAGGCCACGCGGGAGATCGTCGCGGCCGACGCGGACGCGAAGGTGCTGGTCCTCACCACCTTCGACCTGGACGAGTACGTCTACCAGGCGCTGCGGTCCGGGGCGAGCGGCTTCCTGCTCAAGGACGCGTCGGCGCGGCAGCTGGCGGACGGGGTCCGCGTGGTCGCCTCCGGCGAGGCGCTCCTCGCGCCCACGGTCACGAAGCGGCTCATCCAGGAGTTCTCCCGGCTGGGCACGCCGCGGGCGCCTTCGCAGGAGCGGATCGGGGATCTCACGGAGCGGGAGACGGAGGTGCTGGTGCTGGTCGCCCAGGGGCGGTCGAACGCGGAGATCGCGTCGTATCTCGTCGTCGCCGAGTCGACCGTGAAGACGCACGTCAGCCGGATCCTGGTGAAGCTGGGGCTGCGGGACCGGACGCAGGCGGCGGTGTTCGCGTACGAGGCGGGGCTGATCACGCCGGGGGGTTGACCAGGGGCTCAGGCCCTCGGCAGCACCAGCCGCCACGCCTCCCCCTCCGCCGTCCACGTCCGCGCCTCCACCGGCCCCCGTATCCGGTTGTCCGCCCGGTAGCGGAAGTCCGGACCGGACACGGTCACCGCACGGGCCCGGCAGCGCAGCGGGGCCTCCGCACCGGACGGGTGGACGGCGACCTCCGCCAGGCCCCCGGCCATGGCGACCGCGACCCGGTCCAGCGGCTGGTCCGCGTCGGCCAGCACCACCCCGTCGGCCTCGACCCGCAGCCGCGACGCCGTCGCCGCCGGGCGCCCGGTCGGCCTGGTCAGCAGGGCCAGCGCCGTCCGGGCCGTCCGCGCGGCGGGGGGACCACCACGGGCCCGTACGGCCGCCTGCCGGGCCGCCGGAGCGGTGGGCGCCCACCGGCGCCCAGAGCCCGCCCAGGACCACGCCCCCGCTCTCGTCCGCCAGCAGCCCCAGCCGTCGCTCCACCCCGTCCAGCACCGCCCGCGCGGCCGCCACCGCGCCCAGCGGGACGCCCAGCGCGCGGGCCACCGAGACGGCCGGGAGCGGCCCCACGGGCACCCAGGCCAGCGGCGCGTCGGCCAGCTCCCGCTGCCGGTGCAGCAGGGCGACCACGCGCAGTAACGCCCGGTCGTCCCCGACGACGACCAGCCGCCTCCGGCCGCGCCGGGCCACCGCCCGGGCGATCTCCGCGGGACCGTCCGGGAGACAGATTTTCGCCACCGATCCGGCGCTCAGCACATCCCTCGCGATCCGCACGGACTCGCCGTCCACACGCCTCGCGACCGGGTCGACGACGACAAGCAGCTGCTGTCCAGTCGGGTCTGCAGCCGACACGTTCGTCCTTCCTCAGGTAACCTCTCGGTGCAAGAGCCCCTGTCGCTGTTGCGCCAGGGGCTTCGTCTATCCGGGGCACCGGTTCGACGGCTCTAGCGGTGGTGAGCGCCCGTATCAAGCGGGCGACAGGCCACCTGCGCACGTTGGACATGCCCCGCCCGGAAGGGGTGTACGCCTGTGCCCGCACTTGTGCTGCTCGGTGCTCAGTGGGGTGACGAGGGCAAGGGGAAGGCCACCGACTTGCTCGGTGGGTCCGTGGACTACGTGGTCCGCTACCAAGGTGGCAACAACGCCGGCCACACGGTCGTCGTGGGTGACCAGAAATACGCGCTCCACCTCCTCCCCTCCGGCATCCTCTCGCCGGGGTGCACCCCGGTCATCGGCAACGGTGTCGTCGTGGACCCGGCGGTCCTGCTCTCCGAGCTGAGCGGGCTGAACGAGCGCGGCGTCGACACGTCCAAGCTCCTGGTCAGCGGCAACGCGCACCTGATCACGCCGTACCACACCACGGTCGACAAGGTGACGGAACGCTTCCTCGGCAAGCGGAAGATCGGCACCACCGGCCGCGGCATCGGCCCGACCTACGCGGACAAGATCAACCGCGTCGGCATCCGCGTCCAGGACCTCTACGACGAGTCGATCCTGACGCAGAAGGTCGAGGCTGCCCTCGACTTCAAGAACCAGATCCTGGCGAAGCTCTACAACCGCCGCGCGATCGACCCCGCGAAGATCGTCGACGAGATGCTGGCCTACGCCGACCAGATCAAGCCCTTCGTCGCCGACACCACGCTGATCCTGAACAACGCCATCGACGAGGGCAAGGTCGTCCTCTTCGAGGGCGGCCAGGGCACCCTGCTGGACGTGGACCACGGCACGTACCCCTTCGTGACCTCCTCGAACCCGACCGCGGGCGGCGCCTGCACGGGCGCGGGCGTCGGCCCCACGAAGATCAACCGGGTCATCGGCATCCTCAAGGCGTACACGACCCGCGTGGGCGCCGGTCCGTTCCCGACCGAGCTGTTCGACAAGGACGGCGAGGCGCTGCGCACCATCGGCGGCGAGCGCGGTGTCACCACCGGCCGTGACCGCCGCTGCGGCTGGTTCGACGCCGTGATCGCCCGCTACGCCACGCGCGTCAACGGCCTCACGGACTTCTTCCTCACCAAGCTCGACGTGCTCACCGGCTGGGAGCAGATCCCGGTCTGCGTCGCGTACGAGATCGACGGCAAGCGCGTCGAGGAACTGCCCTACAGCCAGAGCGACTTCCACCACGCGAAGCCGGTCTACGAGATGCTGCCGGGCTGGACCGAGGACATCAGCAAGGCGAAGACCTTCTCCGAGCTGCCGAAGAACGCCCAGGCGTACGTGAAGGCGCTGGAGGAGATGTCGGGCGCCCCGATCTCCGCGATCGGCGTCGGCCCGGGCCGCGACGAGACGATCGAGATCAACTCGTTCCTGTCGTAAGGCGGATACGCGCGGCGGGCGCCCCGGTGGTCATCGTGACCGCCGGGGCGCCCGCCGTTTTTCAGCGCTGTTTGGTGTAGACGAGCGACGCGTCCTTCGTGCCCGAGTCGACGAAGTCGCGGCGCATCCGGCCGTCCGGCAGCAGCGACAGGTCGGAGGCGGAGCCGGGCTGGCAGGCCGTGGTGGGCTGGGCACCGGTGACGGTGGACGGGCCGAGGTGCAGCAGGGTGGCGGTGCTGTTGCCGAGGACCGGGGCGGTCCAGGTGCAGCGGTACGCGGTGCCGTCGTCGAGGTTGCCGTACCCCTCGATCTCGGCGGTGCCGCCGCTCGCCCCGACGGTGAGGCCGATGGTGCGGTGGCTGCGGCCGCCGCCGGTGGCGAAGTCGGAGGACCAGGTGCCCGGGAACGCCTGCGCGCCCCCGGCCGGTGCGGCGCTGGTGGGCGGGGTGGTCGCCGGCGTCCTCGACGGGGTCCGGTCGGTGCGGCCGGGGCCCTTGGCGGAGGCCGTCGGACGGGCGGCGGGCTTCTCGTCGTCCGTCGCCGTCCGGTGCTTGACCAGATAGACCGTTCCGGCGCCGGCCAGCAGCCCGGCCGCCGCGATGGCGACGAGCGCGAGCGCCTTGCGGGAGCGGCGCGGGGCGGGCGGCGGGGGTCCGTAGGGCCCGTACGGGCCGGGGTGCGCCGGGCCGTAGCCGGGCGGCGGGGGCGGCGGATGCCCGGCGGGCGTTCCGGTGGACGTGGTGACGGCCGTCGCGGTGGGCGGGTCGGCGGGCGGGGGCGTGTGCGGCACGACGGCGGTGGGCCGCTCGGACGCGGGTATGGACTCCGGCGCCGGGGGCTCCGCGGCGCGCTCCCCGACCGGGCCCTCGGCGGGCCCCTCCGCCTCCAGCAGCCGCACCGCGTGCCGCCCCAGCTGCGCGACGAGCCCGCCGGGCAGCCACGGCTCGGCGGCCGAGCGCAGGTCGGCCAGTTCCTCCGCGGCGCCCGTCCGGTCGAGCACCTCCTCGGGCGTGGGGCGCCCGGCCGGGTCCTTCGCCAGGCAGTCGGTGACCAGCGCGAGCAGCGGCCCGGGGACGCCGGTGAGGTCCGGCTCCTCCTCGGCGACGCGGAACATCAGGGCGTGCACGCCGCTGTCCACGGTGCCGAAGGGCATCCGGCCGGTGGCCGCGTAGGCGAGCACCGAGCCGAGGCAGAAGACGTCGCTGGCCGGCGTGGTCTCGCGGCCGCGCACCTGCTCGGGCGACATGAAGCCGGGGGAGCCGACGGCCGCGCCGGTGCGGGTGAGCCCCTCCCCGTCGGTCACGGCGTCGAGGGCCCGGGCGATGCCGAAGTCGATGACGCGCGGCCCGTCGAGGGTGATCAGGACGTTGGAGGGCTTGAGGTCGCGGTGGACGATGCCCGCCGCGTGGACGGCCTGGAGCGCGCGGGCGAGCCCCGCGGCGAGGATGCGCACCGACCGCTCGGGCAGCGGCCCGAAGTCCCGGTCGACGACCTGGCGCAGCGAGGGCCCGGCGATGTAGCCGGTCGCCACCCACGGCACGTCCGCCTCGGTGTCGGCGTCCAGGACGGGCGCGGTCCACTCGCCGCCGACCTCGCGGGCGGCGCTCACCTCGCGCCGGAAGCGGCGGCGGAACTCCTCCTGCCCGGCCAGTTCGGGCTGGACCAGCTTGACCGCGACCGTGCGGCCGCGGTCCGAACGTGCCAGGTAGACCCGGCCCATGCCGCCCGCGCCGAGCCGGCCGACCAGCCGGTAGGCGCCGAGTGTGCGTGGGTCGTCCGGCGTCAGGGCGTCCATGCGCTCGGTTCTCCTTCCCCCATGTGTCCGAGCCGGAGGATAGCCGCACGCGAGAGGGCCGGCCCTCCACAGGGGAGGACCGGCCCTCTGGGGAAACTCAGGAGGGGGTGGGGAGGATGTTCTCGGCCTGCGGGCCCTTGTGGCCCTGGGTGATGTCGAAAGTGACCTTCTGGCCTTCCGTGAGTTCCCGGAAGCCGGTGGTCGCGATGTTGGAGTAGTGGGCGAAGACGTCGGCCCCGCCGCCGTCCTGCTGGATGAAGCCGAAGCCCTTCTCCGAGTTGAACCATTTCACGATGCCCGTGGCCAAGATGTACTCCTCGATAGAGCGGTGTGGGGCGCTCCGGAAGCTGCCCCGAAAGAGGAAGAGCGCCCGAGGTCACAGACCGTCAGGCGCAACTGGCGACGAACGTAGCACGCCGAACTTGGGCGAAACGGTATTTCTCGTACGGCGATTCGTGGACCGGGACCGGCACAGTGCCGGTATCCGGGGGTGGTCCCGGACACTGTGCCGGTGCTGCCGGGAGGGCGCCGCCCGTAGGCTGTCCGTGCGTCAGCCAGCAGGACCGCCAGAGCCCGTCGAGCCCCCGAGGTCACGCCCGTGAGCACGTTGCCCGACCCCGCCCTCGGTGCCGCCGTCAAGGCCGCCGACCGCGCCCACGTCTTCCACTCCTGGTCCGCCCAGGGCCTCATCGACCCGCTGGCCGTCGCGGGCGCCGAAGGCTCGTACTTCTGGGACTTCGACGGCAACCGCTATCTCGACTTCTCCTCCCAGCTCGTCAACACGAACATCGGCCACCAGCACCCCGCGGTGGTCGCGGCGATCCAGGAACAGGCGGGGCGGCTGTGCACGTTCGCGCCGGGCTTCGCCGTGGAGGCGCGCTCCGAGGCGGCCCGGCTCATCGCCGGCCGGACCCCCGGCGACCTGGACAAGGTCTTCTTCACCAACGGCGGTGCCGAGGCGGTCGAGAACGCCGTCCGGATGGCCCGGCTGCACACCGGCCGCCCCAAGGTGCTCAGCGCCTACCGCTCGTACCACGGCGCCACCGCCGCCGCGATCCATCTCACCGGCGACCCGCGCCGCTGGCCGTCCGACAGCGGCGCCGCCGGGGTCGTCCACTTCTGGGCGCCGTTCCTCTACCGCTCGCCGTTCCACGCGGAGACGGAGGAGCAGGAGTGCGAGCGGGCGCTGAGGCACCTGGAGGACACGGTCGTCTTCGAGGGGCCGGCGACGGTGGCCGCGATCATCCTGGAGACCGTGCCCGGCACCGCCGGGATCATGGTCCCGCCGCCCGGCTATCTGGCCGGGGTGCGGGAGATCTGCGACCGGTACGGGATCGTCTTCGTCCTCGACGAGGTCATGGCGGGCTTCGGCCGGACGGGCCGCTGGTTCGCCGCCGACCACTGGGACGTCGTCCCGGACCTGATGACCTTCGCCAAGGGCGTCAACTCCGGCTACGTCCCGCTCGGCGGCGTGGCCATCTCCGCCGAGATCGCCGCGACCTTCGAGAAGCGCCCCTACCCGGGCGGACTGACCTACTCCGGCCACCCGCTGGCCTGCGCCTCCGCGGTCGCGACGATCAACGCCATGGCCGACGAGGGCATCGTCGAGAACGCCGCCCGGATCGGCGAGGAGGTCCTCGGCCCCGGGCTGCGCGAGCTCGCCGACCGCCACCCGTCGATCGGCGAGGTCCGCGGCACCGGCGTCTTCTGGGCGCTGGAGCTGGTGCGCGACCGCGGGACCCGCGAGCCGCTGGTGCCCTACAACGCCACGGGCGAGGACAACGCCCCGATGGCCGCCTTCGCCGCGGCCTGCCGCGCCTCGGGCCTGTGGCCGTTCGTGAACATGAACCGGATCCACGTCGTCCCGCCGTGCACGATCGACGACTCGGAGGCGAAGGACGGCCTGGCGCTGCTCGACGAGGCGCTGACGGTCGCCGACGCGCATACCGTCTGACCACCGGCACGGACATACCGGTACGCTCCCCGACGGCCCTCGCCTATCTTGTTGCGAGGGCCGTTCGCGCGCTGGCGCGCGGTCACGGAAGGGGAGACGGACAACGATGCCCGGCAGCGAGGCTGTCAAGCGCACGACGCTGCGCTCACAGATCGCCGACGCCTTGCGCGAGGAGGTCATCGCGGGACGGCTTCCGGCGGGGCGGCAGTTCACCGTCAAGGAGATCGCCGAGAGCTACGGCGTCTCGGCCACCCCCGTCCGCGAGGCGCTGCTCGACCTGTGCTCGCAGGGGCTCCTCGACGTCGAGCTGCACCGGGGCTACCGGGTGCGGGAGTTCTCGTACGCCGACTTCCTGGACATGGTCGAGGCCCGCACGATGATGCTGGAGGGCATGTTCCGGCACGCCACCGAGCAGGCGATGACGGCCGCCACCCCGCCCGTCCTGGCCTCCGTGCGGCGCCGTGCCGAGGAGGCCTCGCGCGCCGCGAGCGCCGGCGACCTCGACATCCTCATCGGCTACGACCTGCGTTTCTGGCGCGAGTTCGCGGCCCTGGTCGGCAACCCCTACATCTCCGACTTCCTCGACCGGGTGCGGGTGCAGTGCTGGGTCTTCATGGTGCCGCTGCTGCGCCGGGTCGCCGATCTGCGCGGGCGGCTGTGGTGCGGGCACACGGAGATGGTGGACGCGCTGGCCCGCCGGGAGGCGGCGGCCGTGCAGCGGATCGTCACCGGCTACAACACCCATGCGATGACGCTGATCCGGTCTCTGACGGGCTGAGGTCCTGAAGGCTGACGTCCTGATGGCCCGAGGGGGCCGCGGCTGCCTGAGGATTCCCGTCCGAATCCAGCGGAATCCGGCCTTCCATGTCCGTCGGCCCTGTGTGACAACCCGCTGAGCGGCACTACTCTGGCCCGACCATCGCACTGAAGGCGAATACGAGAGTGAGCTCACGTGGCCTGTGACCTCTGGCTTGTCCCCCTGGTCGACGTGCTGTGCCACAGCCCCGACAACCCGTTCGCCGAGGAGATCGCCGTCTACGACAAGGCGCTCGGCGAGGCGGGGCTGCCGCCCGTCCCCGTCTTCGGCTACATGCCGGGACTGTCCGGGGACGTGGCCCCCGTCGCAGGCTTCGACTACGACGCGCTCCACTTCCTGCGCCGCGCCCATCTGCTGAACCTGTGCGGACTGACCGTCACCCCTGTGGACGAACTCGGCGGCGACTACGAGCAGTTGCTGGAGATGTTCGAGGCCACCGCCCAGCAGTCGCACCTGGTCTGGCACTACGACCACGCCGGTGCGTACGTCCCGGTGGACTTCGCGCACCCGCTGAGCAACGACGAACTCCTGGACGGCGGCGGCCCCTTGGGCTCCAGTCACGGCCTGCTGCGCGAACTGCGCTCCGTGGCCCCGGTCCTGGGTATCGATCCGGACAACCCGCCCGAGGCGCCGGCCGCTCCGGGCCGCCCCACGGCGCTGGAGGAGCGGGCGGTGCCGGGGCCGGCGGACGACAGCCCGTTCGCCCGGGAGCGGCACGTGTGGCTGGGGCTGCACGCGGCGGCCACCCGGAGCCTGGGACAGGGCTCGATGATCGTCTTCAGCTGAGGGCCGTCCCGTGAGGGCCGTCCCGGGCGGCGGGCCGCCGGGGCGCCCTAGCGGGGCGACTCCGGCGGCCGCTGGCGCGGCATGTTGGGGCGGGAGCCGGGCGGGATCGGGAAACGGCCGACGGCCACGCCGTTCTCCCGGGGGCCCCAGGCGACCAGCGACTGCGTGAGCAGCGGCGCCGGGCCGGCGCGGAACTCCACCATCCAGTCGGCCGTTTCGGCCCGGACGAGCTCCGAGACGTCCTCCGAGAAGCGGCGCAGCACCGTCAGGCAGCGCTCGGCCGCCTCGCTCGCCGTGCCCTCGGTCGGGCCGAGCACCTCGCGCACGCACTCCGAGGCCCAGTCGAACTGCAGGACCTCCAGGCGCCGTTGGACCGCCTGCGCGGTGGCCACGGCGCGCATCCAGCCCGTGGTCAGCCCGAAGTAGCGGTCGCAGCCGACGCAGGCCACCGTGCCCAGCAGGGCGAGGAACGCCCAGGTGGCGCCGGAGCGGAGGGCCCCGGCGAGCTGGAGCAGGGGCAGCGCGGCCCCGACGACCGTGCACGCCGCGGCGGCCACGCGCAGGATGCGGGCCCAGCGCCGTTTCCAGGCGCGGTCCGCCAGATACCAGTCGGCCAGGTACAGCGCGCCGCTCTCCACCCATCGGTACAGCTCGTCCAGGCGCTGGGCCGGCTCACCCCAGTCGCCCAGCGGGAACGTCCGGCCGCGCAGGTCTCCCCGGTGCTTCCCGTCCTGCTCCTTGGGGAGTCCCTCGGGTCGCATCTCAGGCTGGCTCACACCCGCACTCCCTCTTCGCCGCTGTGTACCGCTGTCACCGCCCCTTTCCTACCGCCGAACGGTTGGCCTTGTGCGCCGGATCCGGCCTTTGCCGCCCGTAAGTGCCTGGGAATCGGGTATAGGGGCACTTTTCGCCCTCACTCGAAAGAGTGGGTCACCTGTGTGGACGTGACGGGGCGCGTGCGGCGAAACGTTCTGACGAGGTCTGACGGGCACGGTGGGAGAGACGGGACGGGCGGCACTGATCGTTCCGGAAGGCAATAGGGTGACCCCCGTGAAGGTCCTCGTCATCGGCGGCGGCGCCCGCGAACACGCCCTGTGCCGCTCACTGTCCCTCGACCCCGACGTCACCGCGCTGCACTGCGCCCCCGGCAACGCCGGCATCGGCGAGGTCGCCGAGGTGCACCCCGTCGACGCCCTCGACGGCGCCGCCGTCGCGGACCTGGCCGGCGCCCTGGGCGCGGACCTCGTCGTCGTCGGCCCGGAGGCCCCGCTGGTCGCCGGCGTCGCCGACGCGGTGCGCTCGCGCGGCATCCCCGTCTTCGGCCCGTCCGCGGAGGCGGCCCGGCTGGAAGGCTCCAAGGCGTTCGCCAAGTCCGTGATGGCGTCCGCGAACGTGCCCACCGCCCGCAGCTACGTCTGCACCACCCCGGCCGAGATCGACGCGGCGCTCGACGCGTTCGGCGCTCCCTACGTCGTCAAGGACGACGGGCTCGCGGCGGGCAAGGGGGTCGTCGTCACCGACGACCTCGCCGCGGCCCGCGAGCACGCGCTCGCCTGCGACCGGGTCGTCATCGAGGAGTTCCTCGACGGCCCCGAGGTCTCGCTCTTCGCCGTCACCGACGGCGAGACGGTCGTCCCCCTCCAGCCCGCCCAGGACTTCAAGCGCGCCCTCGACGGCGACGAGGGCCCCAACACCGGCGGCATGGGCGCCTACTCGCCGCTGCCCTGGGCCGACCCCGAGCTGGTGGACGAGGTCCTGCGGACCGTCCTCCAGCCCACCGTCGACGAACTGCGGCGCCGCGGCACGCCGTTCTCCGGCCTCCTCTACGCCGGACTGGCGATCACCTCGCGCGGTGTCCGCGTGATCGAGTTCAACGCGCGCTTCGGCGACCCCGAGACGCAGGTCGTCCTGGCCCGCCTGAAGACCCCGCTGGCCGGGCTGCTGCACGCGTCCGCGACCGGCACGCTCGCCGCCCTCCCGCCGCTGCGCTGGGACGAGGGCGCGGCCGTGACGGTCGTCGTCGCCGCGCACAACTACCCCGGCACGCCGCGCACCGGCGACGCGATCGAGGGCCTGGCGGAGGCGGACGCCGTCGAGGGCGCCTACGTCCTGCACGCCGGTACGGAGCGGGACGCGCAGTCGGGCGCGGTGGTCGGCGCCGGCGGACGGGTCCTCTCGGTGACGGCGACGGGCGCCGACCTGGGCCGGGCGCGGGAGCGGGCGTACGAGGCGGTGTCCCGCATCCGCATGGACGGGTCGCAGTACCGGACGGACATCGCGGCGAAGGCCGCCGGCTAGTACGGGCCGCCCGCCGCCCGCCGCCCGCCGCCACGTCGTCCGCGCTCGCCCGGGGCCTCCGGTCCCCGGGCGGCCGGGCCCGTGCTCCGCGCAGCTGCTTTGGGCAAAGCCATTCCATCGGGTGACCGATAGGCCGATTGGCTGACGTACGTCCCGGCCCCAACTAGGGTGCCGCGCAGGCCGACTGCCGTGCGTCCGGCAACTGGCCCACCGGCATTGCGATGTCAGAGGCCGGTGCCACAGTGGGGTGGTAGGCGACGACGACGGCCCCCTCCCGGCCGCCGCGGCTCCTCAAGGAAACGGACCCACAGCGCACTTACCGGCAACTGGGGGTGATCGGTCTCGTGGCAGGTACGGAAGCCGGCGCGCACGCCGCGCGCACCCGGGCCCTGGCCGTGCTGCGCATCCGCAGCACCGCGCTGGCCGTCGCCCTGCTGCCGGCGGCCGTGGCCGTGGTGCTGCTCGCGGGTTCGCTCACCGGCCGCATCCCCGACGGGAGCGCCTTCGCCGCCGCCCGCCCGGCCGTGACCGCCGCCGCGCTGGTCGTCCTCGCCCTCGCCGTGGTGGTGGCCGCGGTCGTCGTCCGGGCCCGCCCGGCGCTCAGCCCCACCGTGCCCGTCCCCGAGGAGACCGCCCCCGACCTCTACCGCCTGGTCCGCGACCTGGCGGACCGGCTCGACGTCCCGGCGCCCTCGGCCATAGCCCTCACCCCGGACTGCGACAGCTGGCTGGAGGACCGCACGCATCCGGCGCACCGCGCCCGCCCCGCGCCGGGCGGGCGGCCCCACCGCCCCGCCGCCCCGGTGCTGGTGATCGGCTCGCCGTTCCTGTGGTGGATGCGCGTCGCCGAGCTGCGCGCCCTGCTGGCCCCGGTCGTCGCCGGCACCGGCCCGTCCGCCCAGCCCGACATAGCCGCCGCCCGCCGCTTCGTCCGCGGCCTGGACGCGGCCGTGGCGGTCGCCGCGGGCCGCCCGCTGCTGGCCTTCGTCGGCTGGACGGCCCGGCTGCTGCTGCACTCCTGCCGCGACCACGCCGCCGAGATGGAGCGCGGCGTCGCCGCGGCCGCCTCCGAGCGCGCCCAGACCGTGGACTACGGCCTGCGGATCGTCGCCCAGGAGCAGGTCGGCCTCGCCTACGCCGGCTGGGACCGGCTGCTCAACCGGGTCGCCCTGCCCGCCTGGCGGATGGGCCGCTGGCCGTCCCGGCTCGACGCCGGCGTGGTCTCCGCGCTGACCGAGCTCTCCCGCCGCGACCGGCTGGCCGAGGGCTTCGCCTCCCGCCTGGGCGAGCGTCCCGCCTGCGATCTGCTGGAGGAGCCCGGCGTCATCGACGAGGCCGCCTCCCTGCTGGCCGCCCGCCTCTTCCACGGCGGCCCGGACCGGCCCTGCCCCGGCTGGACCCCGGTCAGCTGGAGCCAGTACCCGGAGGAGGTCGTGGACCGCAAGTGGCGGCTGGAGGCCGCCCGGCTGCACCGCGTCCTGGAGGACGTCCTCGACGACCTCACCGCCTGCCCCGCCGGGGCGGTGCCCGTCGAGGACGGCACCCCCGCCCCGCCCACGGTCGCCCGCGTCCTCGACCGCCTCACCGGCCCGGCCGGCCCGGGCGTCGGCGAGCGGCTGGGCGCCCGGCTCAGCGCCGAGCTGGCCCGCGAGGCCGGGCACCGCACCGGCGGCGGCCGCCCGCCCGGCGGCCCGGGCGCGCGCGGTGCCGACGGGCCGCGGTTCGACGGGCTCGTCCCGCTGTTCCCGCTCCAGCCGCCGCGCAGCGACCGCGAGCTGCTCACCGACCACGTCACGGCCATGATCTGCTGCGCCGCCGTGGACACCGCGGGCGCCGTCCCCGGCCTCGACTGGCTGGACGGCCCGGCCCTGCTGGTCGGCGGCGCCCGCCGCGCCGACCTGGCCCGCACGGTGCTCAGCCTCGTCGAGGACGGGGACGGCGAGCCGCTGCGCGCCTGGCTGGGCGAGGTCGGCGTCCGTCCGGAGAAGCCGGTCCGGCTCGGCTGAGCGCGGCGGCGCGGGGAGGGGGCAGGGATGGACGGCTGGGAGTCCGGCGCGCTCGCGCACGCCGCGACCGACCCCTTCCGGGCGGCCGCCCCGCTGCCCTGGCTGCGGACCTCCGCCGCCCCCTGGTACGCCGTCGACGACGTCCGCCGGAGCGTCCGCGGCTTCACCTCACGGCCCGCCGTCGCCCCCGGCGAGGCCGTGGACCTCCACGTCACCGTGGAGCCCCCGCGCCCCTTCACCGTGACCGTCCACCGCATCGGCCACTACGCGGGCCACGGCGCCGCCAAGGTGGCGGAGAGCCCGCCGCTGGCCGGCCTGGTCCAGCCGCCGCCGCTCGTCGCCGACCGCGCCGTCTCCTGTCACCACTGGTGGCTCTCCTGGCGCCTGCCCGTCCCCGCCCACTGGCCGACCGGCGCCTACGTCGCCGTCCTGGCCACCGACGACGGCGACCGCGCCCACGTCCCGTTCACCGTCCGCGACGCGGCCCCCGCCGACCTGCTGCTCGTCCTGCCCGACCTCACCTGGCAGGCGCACAACCTCTACCCCGAGGACGGCCGCACGGGCGCCGGCCTGCACCGCGCCTGGGACGAGCACGGCCGGCTGCTCGGCGAGGAGGACGCGGCGGTCACCGTCTGCGCCGACCGCCCCTACGCGGGTACGGGCCTGCCGCCCGACATCGGGCACGCCTACGACGTCATCCGCTGGGCCGAGCGCCACGGCTACGACCTCGGCTACGCCCACGCCACGGACCTGCACGCGGGCCGCGTGGACCCGGCCCGCCACCGGGGCCTGGTCTTCCCCGGCCCCGCGCCGTACTGGTCCGCGCCCATGCGGCGCGCCGCCGAGGCCGCCCGCGACGGCGGGACCTCCCTGGTCTTCCTCGGCGCCGACACCCTCCACTGGCAGGTGGAGACGGCCCCCTCGCCGACCGGCCCGGACCGGCTGCTGACCTGCCGCAAGTACCGCGGCGCCGGCCGCTCCGCGCGGTGGCGGGACGTCGTCCCCGAGCAGCAGCTGCTGGGCATCCAGTACGCGGGCCGCGTCCCCGCGCCCGTCCCCCTGGTCGTCCGCAACGCCTGGCACTGGCTCTGGGAAGGCACCGGCGCCGCCGAGGGGGAGGAGCTCCCCGGCCTCGTCGCGGGCGCCGCCGACCGCTACCACCCGCGCACCGCCCTGCCCGCCCACACCGAGCGCGTCCTCCTCGCCCACTCCCCGTACCGGGACGCCAAGGGCGCCCGGCGCCACCAGGAGACGTCCCTGTACCGGGCCCCGAGCGGCGCCCTGGTCTTCGCCTCCGGCACCTCGGCCTGGGCCCCCGCCCTGGACCGGCGGGGCCACGCGGACGCCCGCGTCCAGCGCGCCACGGCCAACCTGTTCGACCACATCTGCAAACCGGCCTGACCCTCTGCGGAGCGCGCCGCCGTCATGCGGCAGAATCGAGGCGTTTGGACAAACCACCAGGAGGACGCGTGTCCGGATTCGTCGAGAAGCCCGAACCCGTGGAGGTGCCCGGCCTTGTGCATCTGCACACGGGCAAGGTCCGCGACCTCTACCGGGACGGGGAAGGCCGCCTGGTGATGGTGGCCAGCGACCGCATGTCCGCCTACGACTGGGTGCTGCCCACCGAGATCCCGGACAAGGGCCGGGTCCTCACCCAGCTCTCCCTGTGGTGGTTCGACCGCCTCGCCGATCTCATCCCCCACCACGTCCTCTCCACCGAGCTGCCGCCCGGCGCCCCCGCCGACTGGGCGGGCCGCACGCTGGTCTGCCGCTCCCTGGACATGCTCCCCGTCGAGTGCGTGGCCCGCGGCTACCTGACCGGCTCCGGCCTGGCGGAGTACGAGCAGACCCGCACCGTCTGCGGCCTCGCCCTCCCCGAGGGCCTCGCCGACGGCTCCGAGCTGCCCTCCCCGATCTTCACGCCCGCGACGAAGGCGGAGGTCGGCGAGCACGACGAGAACGTCGCGTACGAGGAGGTGGCCCGCCAGGTCGGCGCCGAGACGGCCGCGGAGCTGCGGCAGGCGACGCTCGCGGTCTACGACCGGGCCCGGGAGATCGCGCGGGACCGGGGCATCATCCTCGCCGACACGAAGTTCGAGTTCGGCCGGGACGCCGCGGACGGTGGCCGTCTGGTCCTCGCCGACGAGGTCCTCACGCCCGACTCGTCCCGCTTCTGGCCGGCGGACGAGTGGAGCCCCGGCCGCCCGCAGCCGTCGTTCGACAAGCAGTACGTGCGCAACTGGCTGACCTCCCCGGCATCGGGCTGGGACCGCCACGGGACCACGCCCCCGCCGCCCCTCCCGGAGGACGTCGTGGCACAGACCCGGGCGCGCTATGTGGAGGCGTACGAGCGATTGACGCTGACGCGCTGGCAGTCCAGCCCGTCCGGCGTTTGAGGACTGGGGCCCCCTCTGGGGGAGCCCGAAGGGCGGTACGGGTCCGGGGCTCGGCCCCGGGGAAATGGTGAAAGGGCGGGTCCGGGGCAAGATCCACCTACAGTGGGGACGCATGGCCGCCCCCACCCCCGCCCCCATCCTCGTCGTCGACGACGACCCCGACGTCCGGGAAGCCGTCGCCGACAGCCTCCGCGTCGAGGGCTACGAGGTCCGCACCGCCCGCGACGGCCTGGAGGCCCTCGAAGCCCTGGCCAAGGACCGGCCGCCCGCCGCCCTCGTCCTCGACCTCGCCATGCCCGTCCTCGACGGCCTCTCCGTCTGCCGCCGCCTCCGCGAGCTCGGCGACCGCACCCCCGTGCTCGTCCTCACCGCCCGGGACGCCGTCTCCGACCGGGTCGCCGGCCTGGACGCCGGAGCCGACGACTACCTCGTCAAACCCTTCGCCCTCGACGAGCTCCTCGCCCGCCTCCGCGCCCTCCTCCGCCGTGCCGCCCCCGCCGCGGAACAGCAGGGCGACGGAGAGGAGTTGACGTTCGGCGACCTCACCGTGGACCCGGTCACCCGCACCGGCACCCGTGCGGGCACCCACCTCGACTTCACCCGCACGGAGTTCACGCTCCTGGAACTCTTCCTGCGGAACCCCGGCCAGGTCCTGCCCCGCGAAACGATCCAGCAGCACGTCTGGGGAACCGACTTCGGGCCCGAGTCCAACTCCCTCTCCGTCTACATCGGTTACCTCCGCCGCAAGCTGGAACAGGGCGGCGCGCCCCGTCTCCTGCACACCGTGCACGGCATCGGCTACCGCCTGGCGGAACAGTGAAGCCCCGAGCGAGACCCCCGGTGAGCCCCCGGGCGAGACCCCGGATGAAGGTCCGGCTGCGCACCCGCCTGGCGATCGTCACGTCCGCCGCCGTGGCCGTCGTCGCCCTCGGCGTGCTCGCCGCCGCGTACGTGGTCATCCGCTACGAGATCAGGAACCAGCTCGACCTCCAGCTCAAGCAGCAGTCCGGCACGATCGCCCAGCAGGCCCGGCAGAGCGGCACCGGCGTGCTCTACGCGGAGTGCGCCTGGCTCGCGGCCCCCGCCTGCGCCCAGGTCGTCCCCGCGGACCCGGCGGCCCCCGGACAGAGCAAACTGGTCCTGCCCGTCACCGGCGCCACGCGCCGCGTCGCGGCCGGCTCCCTCGGCCCGTACTACAGCGACATCGTCCGCGACGGCCGCTCGCTGCGGATGTACACCATCCCGCTCGGCGGCGGCCGGGCCCTCCAGGCCGCCGTGCGCTCCGACACGGTGGAGAAGGGCGTCGAACAGGCCGGCCTGCTCCTCGGCGCGGTCGGCGGCGCCGGAGTGCTGCTGGCGGCCGGCCTCGGCTACTTCTCGTCCCGTACGGCGCTGCGCCCCGTGACCCGGCTCACCGCGACCGCCGAGCGCATCGCCGCCACCCGCGACGCGGCCCACCGCATCGAGCTGCCGCCCCACGAGGCCGCGCGCGGGGACGAGATCACCCGCCTCACGGACAGCTTCAACACCATGCTGGGCGAGCTGGAGGACGCCGTCGCCGCCCAGCGCCGCCTCGTCGCGGATGCCTCCCACGAACTGCGCACCCCGCTCACCGCCCTGCGCACCAACGCCGAACTCCTCGCCCGGGCGGAACGGCTCACCCCCGCCCAGCGGGACCGCGCCGCGACCGCGCTGGGCCGCCAGCTGCGCGAGGTCACGGGTCTGGTCAACGACCTGATCGAACTGGCCCGGGACGAGGAGCCGCAGCAACTGGTCGAGCCCGTGCGGCTGGACCTGCTCACCGAGCGCTGTGCCGCCGACGCACGCGGTCACTGGCCGGACACCCCGTTCGCCGTGGACGCGGAGGAGGTCACGGTGAACGGCGTCCCGGCCCGGCTCGCCCGGCTGCTGGCCAATCTGCTCGACAACGCGGCCAAGTTCAGTCCGTCCGGCGGCGCCGTCGAGGTGCGGCTGAGCGTCACCACGGACCGCATCGACCTCACGGTTCGCGACCACGGCCCGGGGATCTCCGCCGAGGACCTGCCGTACGTCTTCGACCGCTTCTACCGCTCCCGGCAGGCCCGCGCCCTGCCCGGCTCCGGGCTGGGCCTCGCCATGGCCCGGCAGATCGCCCGCGCCCACGGGGCGGAACTCACCGCGGAACGCCCGGAGGGCGGCGGCGCCCTCTTCCGGATCCGCTTCCCGTCGGGAGGATCAGGAGGAGTGGGAGGATCAGGAGGACCAGGAGGACCAGGAGGACCGGAGCGCTAGAACGCCGAAGGCCCCGGTCATGATGACCGGGGCCTTCGTTCTGGAGCGGACGACGAGGCTCGAACTCGCGACCTCAACCTTGGCAAGGTTGCGCTCTACCAACTGAGCTACGTCCGCATTTCGCTCCGCGCTTCCGTGCGGTGCGGGTTCCACTATAGCCAACCCTGAGCGCGTGCGATGCGCGCCGCCGCGTGACGGTTCTCCGCACCCAGCTTCGCGGCGGCCGCCGAGAGGTAGTTGCGGACCGTCCCGGCCGTCAGCCGGGCCCGCTCCGCGATCTCCGCGACGGGCGCCCCGTCCTCCGCCAGCTCCAGGAGCTCGGCCTCGCGGGCGGTCAGCGGGGAGTCCCCCGCGCTGATCGCGTCGGCGGCCAACTCCGGGTCCACATAACGGCTTCCGCCGTGCACGGTGCGGATGATCTCGGCGAGCCGCTGGGCCGAAACGGTCTTGGGGACGAACCCCCGCACACCCGCCTCCAGGGCGCGCTTGAGGTGCCCGGGCCGGCCGTGCCCGGTCACGATCATGGTGCGGCAGCCGGGGAGTTCGGCCCGCAGCGTTGTGGCCACCGTCACACCGTCGGCGCCCGGCATCTGAAGATCCAGCACCGCGACGTCGGGCCGGTGCGCCCGCGCCATGGCGATCGCCTCCGGCCCCGAGGCGGCCTCGGCGACGACGCGGAGGTCGTCCTCCAGGCCGAGGAGCGCGGCGAGCGCGCCGCGGATGAGGTGCTCGTCGTCGGCGAGCAGCAACGTGATCACGAGGTGCCTCCAGGGGATGCGGCGAGGGCGGCGGACGGCTCCGGAGCCGGCTCCGGACGGTCCGTGCACTCCGGCGCGAGGGGCAGCTCCACCGTCACCCGGAACGTCCCCTTGCCCCGCCGCTCGGCCACCAGCGTCCCGCCCAGCGCGGCGGCCCGCTCACGCAGCCCCGCGAGACCGGAGCCACCGGTGCCGGGCTTCGGCGCCGCGACGCCCACCCCGTCGTTCTCCATCATCAACTGCACCCGGCCGTCCGCCGTGCGGAGCCGGATCGCGCACCGCCCGGACTCCGCGTGCCGCAGCACGTTCGTCGTCCCCTCCCGGACCGTCCAGGCCAGCACCGATCGCACCTCGTCCGTCAGCTCCTCGCGCACGGTGTCGTCCACGCGGCAGACGATCCCGGCGGCGCCCAGCACTCCGCGCGCCCCGGCCAGCTCCGTCGGCAGGTCCGCCTCGCGGTAGCCGCGCACCACCTCGCGCATTTCCCGCTGGGAATCCCGCGCTATGCGCTGCACCTCGGCCATCTGCTCCACCGCGGCGGGCGACCCCCGCCGGGCCAACTGCCCGGCGAGCTCGCTCTTGAGGGCGATCACCGTGAGATTGCGGCCGAGCACATCGTGCACGTCCCGCGAGAAGCGCAGCCGCTCCTCCGCGACGGCCAGCCGCGCCTGCACGGCCCGGGCCGCCTCCGCCTCCCACATCACCGCCAGCACCCAGCCCGTGGTGCGCACGGTGGACAGGCTCCACAGCGCGAGGAACCAGACCATGAAGACGACGACCACCGCCCCCGCCGCCCGCCCCCCGAACGGCAGGACGGCCAGACCCGCCACGGGCCCGCCGACCAGGCACCACAGCAGATACGTCCGCACCCGCGCCGCCAGCAGGCTCAGCGCCCCGAAGAAGGTCAGCCCGCCGGAGAGCAGGGTCGTGCCCCGCGCGGTGCCGTCCGTGGCCCCGGTGGCACCCACCAGGAGAACGACCACCACGATCGAAGCCAGTTGAAGGATCCCGGCGAGGACGACCAGCCGCCAGGGAGCGGGCCGCCCGAGCCGGTAGCGCTCCAAGGACCGCCGGAGCAGGCCCACCCCCAGGACGCACTGGGCGAAGCCGAGCGCCGCCAGCGCCCAGGAAAGCCCCCGCCCCTGCCCGGTCTCGCTCAGCAGGACCGGGGCGGCGGTCAGCGGAAAGATGAACGGCAGCAGATACAGCGTCCAGCGCATATAGCTGTCCACCTGGGAGATCCTGCTCCGCCCTCGCCAGCCCGACAGCCGTGTCGGTACCCCCATGTCCTCCCCCGTCTCAGCGCCGCGGCTCCCAGCGGAACCACCGGTTCACAGCAAACACGGCCACCCCGGTCCAGGCCAAGGCGGCCAGCACGTGCCCGCCGGCCTCGTGCGCCCCCATCCCGCCGAGCCAGCCCCCGCGCAGCAGCGCCACGGCCGGGCTGAGCGGCAGCAGCTCGCACGCCGAGGCCACCGGGCCGGGCAGCAGCTCCAGCGGGACGACCATCCCCGAGCCCATGAGCGAGACGAGGAACAGCGGCAGGGTCACCAGCTGGGCGCTCTCGACGGACCGCGCCCAGGCGGACGTCACCGCGGCCAGCGCGGCACACACCACGATGCCCAGGATCAGCCCCGCCGACACCAGGTCCGGCCGGGCCGGGGCCCCCACCCCCAGCCACGTCACGCCCGCGACGGCCAGCAGCGCGCACTGCGCCACGGATATCAGCACGGCGGGCAGCGCCGTCCCCGCGAGGATCTCCGGATCCCGCGCCTCCCCGCAGCGCAGCCGCTTGAGGACCAGTTCCTCGCGCCGCGCCACATAGGCGCTGACGAGGTTCTGGTGGACGACGAAGAGCAGGACGAAGCCGAACCCGGCCGTCATGGCCGTCTCGTCGACGGACATCCCGGCCTCGCCGAGGTCGAGCCCGTCGATGCCCCCGATGCTGCTCCGCATGGCCCAGACCATCAGCGGAGGCATCAACAGCGCCGTATACAGGGCGAGACGGTTGCGTCCGAGCAGGATCAGCTCGGCGCGGCCGAGGGCCAGCATCCGTGTCACGGCCGTCATGCGTCCGCCTCCACCCGGTCCGTGCCCGCGCCCGCTATCGCGAGGAAGGCCTCCTCCAGCGAGGCGGTCCGGGCGTCCAGCCCCTCCAGCTCGACGCCCGTGTCCCGGGCCCACACCAGGAGTCCGGTCAGGGTGCGTTGCAGCTCCCGCGTCCTGAGCTCCACCTGCCCGCCGGCGCCCGGCAGTTCGGAGTGGTGCAGGACGCCCAGCTCGGCCAGCGGCGGCAGGTCCCCGACGAACCAGCCCGGCGGCATCGCGAAGCGGATGCGGGACGGACGACCGGCGATGACCTCACCGGGCGTGCCCTCGGCCGCTATCCGGCCCTCGCTCATGATCGCCAGACGGTCGGCGAGGGCCTCGGCCTCCTCCAGGTAGTGCGTGGTGAGCACCACGGTCGTCCCCCCGTCGCGCAGCTCGCGCACCAACTCCCAGGTGAGACGGCGGGCCTGGGGATCGAGGCCGGTGGTCGGCTCGTCCAGGAACAGCACCTCGGGCCGGCCCAGCAGGGCGAGCGCCAGATCGAGCCGACGCCGCTCGCCGCCGGAGAGCTGCTTGACGCGGACGTCCCGCCGCCCGTCCAGCCCCACGAGCTCCAGCGCCTCGCCGACGGGGCGCGCCCCGCTGGTGCACCCGGCCCACATCGCCGCCGCCTCGACCGCCGTGAGCTCGGACGGGAAGCCGTCCTCCTGGAGCATCACCCCGATCCGGGGCCGCACGGCGGCCCGTTCACCGTACGGATCGAGGCCGAAGACCCTGACCCGGCCGCCCGTCGGCGGGGCGAGGCCCTCCAGCAGCTCGACGGTGGAGGTCTTGCCCGCCCCGTTCGTCCCCAGCAGGGCGAACAACTCCCCGCGCCGCACGTCGAAGCTGATGTCCCGCACCGCCTCGAAGCCGGCCTCACCGGACGGTCCGTATCTCCGCCGCAGGTGCGAGACCTCGATCACACGCTCCCCGATGTCCATGACTCCAGCGTCCCGGCGGCCGGCGGCGGAGTGCAGTGCGGCCCGTCATGACTTCCGCTGACAAACGTCATGTGAGTCTGCGGAAAAGGGAGATGGAAGGGGGGAGACGGAACGCCGAAGGCCCCGGTCAAGATGACCGGGGCCTTCGTTCTGGAGCGGACGACGAGGCTCGAACTCGCGACCTCAACCTTGGCAAGGTTGCGCTCTACCAACTGAGCTACGTCCGCATGCGCTCCGCGCTTCCGTGCGGTGCGTGCACCACTCTACCTGATCCACCGGAGTGGTCGGTAAGCGATGAGAGCGGGTGACAGGAATCGCACACTGCGCCTCCCCCTTGGAAAGGGGGCGCTCTACTACTGAGCTACACCCGCAAGCCATCCTCCGGACCACATGAGTGGCCGGTGAACGGTCAGAGCGGGTGACAGGAATCGCACACTGCGCCTCCCTCTTGGAAAGAGGGCGCTCTACTACTGAGCTACACCCGCGCGCCATCCCCCGGACCGCATGTGCGGCCGGTGAACGGTCAGAGCGGGTGACAGGAATCGCACACTGCGCCTCCCCCTTGGAAAGGGGGCGCTCTACTACTGAGCTACACCCGCGCGTTCCGGGGAGTCCGGCCTGTCGGCCTCGCCCCTCGGCGTGATCCAGACTCTAGCGGATCATGCGGGGTGCGATGCAAATCCGGTGCCGGGAAGGGCAGTCGGCCCGGTGGACGCTTGCGGACAGGGGTGTGCAAAGGCGGACAACCGGCCCCGGGAAGACGTACGGGCGACCCCAGGAAAGGCGGACAGGCGCGCCCCCGGGGACCCGGCCGGCCGGCGGCCCGCTCCCCGGGGGCGCGATCCCCGGAAGACCCTCGACGGAAGGTCCTCAGTTCGCCGCGTTGAACGCCTCGTACACCTTCTTGGGGATCCGGCCCCGGGGCGGCACCTCCATGCCGTTCGACCGGGCCCACGCGCGCACCGCCGCCGGGTCCGGGGCGACGGAGGTGCGGCGGTACGCCTTGCCGGAACGGGCGCGCTTGCGCCCCGCGTCCAGGTAAGGCTCCAGTGAGAGTCGGAGTTTCTTCGCATTGGCAGTGTTGAGGTCGATCTCGTACGACTTGCCGTCGATGCCGAAGGTGACGGTCTCCGCGGCCTCTCCTCCGTCGATGTCATCGAAGAGCGTCACTACCACACGCTGCGCCACGGAATGGTCCTTTCAGCCTGTATCGCCGCGCTGACCTGCGGCGATGCATGGGATTAGGTGGTTCTCCGGCAATGCCTTTTCGGCTCTGCGACAAAGGACATTGTCCGGTGCAGCCCAGTTAATTCCGTCGGCGTGCCGGTTTGCAATGGGAACCGTGTGTCCTTCCGGTATTTTTCCGGGATTTTTTCTCGCGGTGGTGCCCCGGTGACCGTCGGTAAAGGCGTCGGAGGCTCTCCGATATCTACCCGCGTAGATTTTTCGGGACGGTACGCTGGCGGCACCGCTTCAGCTCACGCACCACACACCGGGAGTGCCAGTGGCACGCGTCGTAGTCGACGTCATGCTCAAGCCGGAGATCCTCGACCCGCAGGGGCAGGCGGTGCAGCGCGCGCTGCCACGCCTGGGCTTCGAGGGGATCGCCGACGTCCGTCAGGGCAAGCGCTTTGAACTCGAGGTGGAGGGGCCGGTCGACGAGGCCGCCCTCGCCCGCATCCACGAGATGGCGGAAACGTTTCTCGCCAACACCGTGATCGAGGACTTCACCGTGCGGGTCGAGACCGAGACCGAGGTCGGGTCGTGACGGCACGGGTAGGGGTCGTCACCTTCCCCGGCACGCTCGACGACCGCGACACCCAGCGCGCCGTCCGGATCGCCGGACTGGAGGCGGTGCCGCTCTGGCACCGCGACAAGGACCTCAAGCAGGTCGACGCCGTGGTCCTGCCCGGCGGCTTCTCCTACGGCGACTATCTGCGGGCGGGCGCCATCTCCCGCTTCTCGCCGGTGATGGAGACGGTCGTCGAGCAGGCGAAGGCGGGGATGCCCGTCCTCGGCATCTGCAACGGCTTCCAGGTGCTCACCGAGACGCACCTGCTGCCCGGCGCGATGCTCCGCAACAACCACCTGCACTTCATCTGCCGCGACCAGAAGCTCCGCGTGGAGAACGCGGACACCGCCTGGACGGCCGACTACGAGGCGGGCCAGGAGATCTCCGTCCCGCTGAAGAACATCGACGGCCGGTACGTGGCCGACGAGCGCACGCTGGACGAGCTGGAGGCCGAGGGCCGGGTCGCCTTCCGCTACCTCGACGGCAACCCCAACGGCTCGCTCCGTGACATTGCCGGCATCACCAACGCCGCCGGGAACGTCGTCGGGCTGATGCCGCACCCCGAGCACGCGGTGGAGCCGCTCGTCGGCACCGGCCGCACGGACGGGCTCGGATTCTTCACCTCGCTCCTCAAGAAGCTGGTCAACGCATGAGCCTGGACACGGTCGAGCACGCGGCCGAAACCCCGGACGCCCCCCAGCCCTGGTCCGAACTCGGCCTCAAGCAGGACGAGTACGAGCGCATCCGCGCCATCCTCGGCCGCCGGCCCACCGGCGCCGAGCTCGCCATGTACTCGGTGATGTGGTCCGAGCACTGCTCGTACAAGAGCAGCAAGGTCCACCTCCGCCAGTTCGGCGAGAAGGCCCCGGCCAACGATGCGCTCCTCGTCGGCATCGGCGAGAACGCGGGCGTCGTGGACGCGGGTCAGGGCTACGCGGTCACCTTCAAGGTGGAGTCGCACAACCACCCCTCGTACATCGAGCCCTACCAGGGCGCCGCCACCGGCATCGGCGGCATCGTCCGCGACATCCTCGCGATGGGCGCCCGCCCGGTCGCCGTGATGGACCCGCTGCGGTTCGGCGCGGCCGACCACCCCGACACCAAGCGGGTGCTGCCCGGCGTCGTCTCGGGCATCGGCGGCTACGGCAACTGCCTGGGCCTGCCCAACATCGGCGGCGAGGTCGTCTTCGACTCCTGCTACCAGGGCAACCCGCTGGTCAACGCGCTCTGCGTGGGCGTGATGAAGCACGAGGACATCCACCTCGCGAAGGCGTCCGGCGCCGGTAACAAGGTGATCCTCTACGGTGCCCGCACCGGCGGCGACGGCATCGGCGGCGTCTCCGTCCTGGCCTCGGAGACCTTCGACGCCGCTACTCCCGCAGGGGCCTCGGCCAATCGTCCGGCCGTCCAGGTCGGCGACCCCTTCCAGGAGAAGCTCCTCATCGAGTGCACCCTGGAGGTCTTCCGCGAGGACCTGGTCACCGGCATCCAGGACCTCGGCGGCGCGGGCCTGTCCTGCGCCACCAGCGAGCTCGCCTCCGCCGGCTCCGGCGGCATGCGCGTCGAGCTCGACACCGTCCCGCTGCGCGACGCGACGCTCTCGCCCGAGGAGATCCTCATGAGCGAGTCGCAGGAACGCATGTGCGCGATCGTCGAGCCGGACAAGGTCGCCCGCTTCCTGGAGATCTGCGAGAAGTGGGACGTCATCGCCACCGTCATCGGTGAGGTCACCGACGGCGAGCGGCTGGAGATCTTCTGGCACGGCGAGCGGATCGTGGACGTGCCGCCGCGCACCGTCGCCCACGAGGGCCCGGTGTACGAGCGTCCGTACGCCCGCCCCGAGTGGCAGGACGCCCTCCAGGCCGACGACGCGAACAAGCTGGCCAGGCCGTCGACTTCGCAGGAGCTGCGCGAGCAGGTCCTCAAGCTGGTCGCGTCCCCGAACCAGGCGTCCAAGTCCTGGATCACCAGCCAGTACGACCGCTTCGTGCAGGGCAACACCGTCCTCGCGCAGCCGGAGGACTCCGGCATGGTGCGCATCGACGAGGAGACGAACCTCGGCGTCGCCGTCGCCACCGACGGCAACGGCCGCTACGCCAAGCTCGACCCGTACGCGGGCGCGCAGTTGGCGCTCGCCGAGTCGTACCGCAACGTGGCCGCCACCGGCGCCCGTCCGCTGGCCATCTCCAACTGCCTCAACTTCGGCTCGCCCGAGGACCCGGCGGTCATGTGGCAGTTCGCCGAGGCCACCCGTGGTCTCGCGGACGGCTGCCTGGCGCTGGGCACGCCCGTCACCGGCGGCAACGTCTCGCTCTACAACCAGACCGGTGACACCGCCATCCACCCGACGCCGGTGGTCGCCGTGCTGGGCGTGATCGACGATGTCAACCGCCGTACGCCGATGGCGTTCGCGGAGGAGGGCCAGCTGCTCTACCTCCTCGGCGACACCAAGGAGGAGCTGGGCGGTTCGGCCTGGTCCCAGGTGGTCCACGACCACCTCGGCGGCCTGCCGCCGGCCGTGGACCTCGACCGCGAGAAGCTGCTGGGCGAGATCCTCATCTCGGGCTCGCGCGACGGCATGATCGACGCGGCGCACGACCTGTCGGACGGCGGTCTGATCCAGGCGGTCGTCGAGTCGTGCCTGCGGGGCGGCAACGGTGCGCGGATCGTCGTCCCCGACGGCCTGGACCCGTTCGTCTTCCTCTTCTCCGAGTCGGCGGGCCGCGCGGTCGTCGCGGTGCCGCGCAGCGAGGAGCTCCGCTTCACGGACATGTGCGGGGCGCGGGGTCTGCCCGCGACGCGCATCGGGGTCGTGGACGGCGAATCCATCGATGTGCAGGGGCAGTTCAGCCTGCCGCTGGCGGAGGTGCGGGGCGCGCACGAGGCGACGATTCCGGCGCTGTTCGGGTAGGAGTCCTTCCCCTCCCCGCCCTTTCACCGTTTCCTCCGGGGCTGCGCCCCTCGGCCCCGCAATGCGGCTGCGCCGCATTGTCCTCAAGCGCCGGACGGGCTGAATCAGCCTGTCCGGCGCCTGAGGACAGCACCCGAAGGGTGCTTCGGGGGCCAGGGGCGAAGCCCCCGGTTACGCGGCGGAGCCGCGTTCGGGGCCGGGGCCCGCCCCGGGAAACGGAGAAAGGGCGGGGCTGGGGCTCTCCTCGGTGACGGGCGAAGCCACGGCCGGCACCCGCAGCCGCATCGCCAACAGCAGCGCCACCCCCATCACCCCCGCCGCCACCGCGAACACCACGTCCACGGACGTGACGAACGCCCCGACCGCGTCGGCCCGTTCGGCCCCCCGAAGCGACGCGATCCCGCTCGCCGACCCACCCGGCCCCTCCGTCGCGTACACCCGCGCCAGCACCGTCCCGAACAACGCCGACCCCAGCGACGTCCCCAGCGTCTGGAAGAAGCGCACCCCGGTCGTCGCGACACCGAGCTGACGCCGCGGCGCGGCCTGCTGCACCAGCACGATCAACTGCCCCAGCAGCTGCCCGAATCCGGCCCCGAGCAGCAGCATCTCGGCCCGGACGACCCACAGCCCCGTGTCCGTCTCCGTCAGCGCGAGCAGTCCCATGGCCGCGCCCGCGCAGAGCGCGCCGCTGATCACGGACGCCTTGGGGGACCGGCCGAGCCGGGCGGTGACGAGTCCGGCGGCGGCCATGCCGAGCGCCATCGGGAGCATGAACAGGCTCGCCGAGGTGGGCGCGATGCCCCGGGCGACCTGCAGGTAGAGCATCACGTAGACGATCGAGCCGATGAGCGCGAGCCCGACGAGCCCCTGCACCGCGAAGCCGATGCGCAGGACGGGGCTGCGGAACAGCGAGAGCGGGAGCACCGGTTCGGCGGCGGTGGCCTGGCGCCAGAGGAAGAGGGCGAGCAGCACCGCGCAGCCGCCGGACAGCCCCAGGATCACCGGCGAACCCCAGCCGTAGTCGCGGCCGCCCCACTCGGTGACCAGCAGCAACGCGGTGGAGAACGCCGCGGCGAGCGCCGCCCCGAGGAAGTCGATGCGGCGCCGTACGCCGTGGTGGGGCAGGTCGAGGGTGATCGCCGCGCCGATCAGCACCGCGATGCCGATGGGCAGGTTGACGTAGAAGATCCAGCGCCAGTCGGCGTGGTCGGCGAGGAACGCGCCGAGGAGCGGACCGAGGGCCATGCCGGTGCCGGCGACGAGCCCGCCGACGGCGGAGCCCTTGTTCTTCTCGCCCTTCTCCTCCTCCACCGACTGCTTGAGCTGGGCTATGACGACCATCGTGACGCTCATCAGCCCGCCGCCGCCGATGCCCTGGACGGCGCGGAAGGCGATGAGCTGCTCCATGGAGCCGGCGGCGCCGCACAGCGCCGAGCCGACGAGGAAGACCGCGACCGCGCCCAGGAAGACCCGCTTGGCCCCGAGGGTGTCGCAGAGCTTGCCGTACAGCGGCAGTACGGCGGTGGAGGCGAGGGCGAAGGCGCTGATGAGCCAGGGGATGCGGTCGATGCCATGGGCGGGGTCGAGGTCCTCGACGATCGGGACGGTGACGGCCGAAACGATGTTCTGGTCGAGGACGGCCAGCAGCATCGTGACGAGGCAGAGGGCGAAGCCGGCTTTCCGCCGGCCGGCGGACATGGGTGCGGTCATGGGCGACAGCCTGAGGCACAAACATGTACCGAGTCAATTCTTCGTCCGGGATTAATTTTCATCCTGGTACAGTCATGTCATGACCGAGGAACCGGGGCTGCGCGAGCGCAAGAAGATCCAGACCCGCCGCAGGCTGTGGACGATCGCGGTCGACCTCTTCCTGGAGCGCGGCTTCGACAAGGTCTCCGTGGCCGAGATCGCGGCCGCCGCGGACGTGTCCAAGATGACGGTCTTCAACTACTTCGGCACCAAGGAGGACTTGGTCGTCGGCCCGATGCGCGAGCACGCCGACGACGTGGCGCGCGCGGTGCGGGAGCGGCCGCCGGGGGAGTCCGTGGTGGCCGCGGCCCGCCGCCAATTCCTCTCCGCGGTGGACGCGTTCGACGCGTCGGTGGGGATGAACGACCGGTCCTATGTGCTGCGGGTGCGCCGGATGATCGCCGAGACACCCGCGCTGCTGGCGCGGGCCCGGGAGGTCGTCCGCCTCGGCGAGGAGCGCCTCGCGGAGGCGCTGGTCGCCGAAGCCGCGCCGGGCGACGAGCCCTTGGCGCGGATCGTGGCCGCGCAGCTCGTGGCGGTCCGCGCGGGACTTACGGTGCACAACCACGGGCGGTTGCTGGCGGGGGAGCGGGCGGCGGACATCGTGGCCGACGCGAGGGCGCTGGCGGAGCGGGCGTTCGGCATGGTCGAGTCCGGGCTGGGGGAGTACGGGGTGAAGTGAGCCCCGGATCACGGAGACCCGGTCTACGGAGCCCCTGATCACCGGGCCCCGGATTACGCTCGCCGCATGAGCCCTGCCCCGCGCAAGCCCCGTATCCGCACCTACGACCCCGCCAAGGTGCGGACCGCTCTGCGGGGTGAACTCGGCGCCCTGCGCGGGGCGGTCGAGGAACTGGCCGGCCGCCCCGGCGCCTTCGCCGCCCCCACCCGCCTCGGCGACTGGACCGTCCGCGAACTCGTCGTCCACCTCGCGGCCGTGCTCGAACGTCTGCCCGGCCACCTCGCCGCCGCCGGCCCCGCGCCCGACGCCGCGGAGCCGCGCGTCACCCTCCGGGACTACGTGCCCCGCCTCCGCGCCGCCGCCGCGTCCGTCGACGAGGAGGCCGCCGCCGGCGCCGCGGGCGTCCAACCCCGGGAGGCCGCCGACCGGTTGGCCGCCGCCACGGACCGGCTGCTCGAAGCGGCCGCCACGGACCCGGCCGTCGTGATCCGCAGCCGCTTCGGCCCCATGACCGTCGGCGACTTCCTGGTGACCCGCCTGCTGGAGGCCGTGGTCCACGCCGACGATCTCGCCGCCGCCACGGGCCTCTTGATCACCCACGACCGCCAGGCCCTGGCCGCCGTCACCCGGCTGCTCGCGGACGCGCTGGCCGTCAAGGCCCCCGGGGGTTCGGTGGAGGTGAGGATCCCGCCGTTCGCCGTGGTCCAGTGCGTGGAGGGCCCCCGGCACACCCGGGGGACCCCGCCGAACGTCGTCGAGACCGACGCCCTGACCTGGATCCGGCTGGCCACGGGCCGCCTCGCGTGGGACTCCGCCGTCGAGGACGCGCTCGTCACCGTCGGTGGCGAACGGGCCGACATTTCGCACCAACTGCCGTTGCTCGCCTGAGCGCTCGCCTGAGCGCCGAACTCCCCTGCGTACGCGCCGAGTGGCTGTGCGTGGTGTGAGACATCCCCGGTCGTCCCCGGTTCGGATGAACCACGTTGCTGCCATAGACTCGAGGTGTGCCTCGTGGTGATGGACGACTCAACCACGACCTGCTCCCCGGCGAGAAGGGCCCCCAGGACGCTTGCGGCGTCTTCGGTGTCTGGGCTCCCGGCGAAGAGGTCGCCAAACTCACCTATTTCGGGCTGTATGCGCTGCAGCACCGTGGACAGGAGTCCGCGGGCATCGCGGTGAGCAACGGCTCCCAGATCCTCGTGTTCAAGGACATGGGCCTCGTGTCCCAGGTCTTCGACGAGACCTCCCTCGGCTCGCTCACCGGCCACATCGCCGTGGGCCACGCCCGCTACTCCACCACCGGTGCCTCGGTGTGGGAGAACGCCCAGCCCACCTTCCGCGCGACCGCCCACGGCTCCATAGCCCTCGGTCACAACGGCAACCTGGTCAACACGGCCGAGCTGGCCGAGATGGTGGCCGCGCTGCCGCGCGACGGCGGCCGGGCCACCCAGGTCGCGGCGACCAACGACACCGACCTGGTCACCGCCCTCCTCGCCGGCCAGACCGACGACGACGGCAAGCCGCTGACCGTCGAGGAGTCGGCCGCCAAGGTCCTCCCGGACGTCAAGGGCGCCTTCTCGCTCGTCTTCATGGACGAGCACACCCTCTACGCCGCCCGCGACCCGCAGGGCATCCGCCCGCTCGTCCTGGGCCGCCTGGAGCGCGGCTGGGTGTTCGCCTCCGAGACCGCCGCCCTCGACATCGTCGGCGCGTCGTTCGTCCGCGAGGTGGAGCCCGGCGAGCTGATCGCCATCGACGAGCAGGGCGTGCGCAGCAGCCGCTTCGCCGAGGCCCGGCCCAAGGGCTGCGTCTTCGAGTATGTCTACCTCGCCCGCCCCGACACCGACATCGCGGGCCGCAACGTCTACCTCTCCCGCGTCGAGATGGGCCGCCGCCTGGCCGAGGAGGCCCCGGCCGAGGCCGACCTGGTGATAGCGACCCCGGAGTCCGGCACCCCGGCCGCCGTCGGGTACGCCGAGGCCAGCGGGATCCCGTACAGCTCCGGCCTGGTCAAGAACAGCTACGTCGGCCGTACGTTCATCCAGCCGAGCCAGACCATCCGCCAGCTCGGCATCCGGCTCAAGCTGAACCCGCTCAAGGAGGTCATCCGCGGCAAGCGCCTGGTGGTCGTGGACGACTCCATCGTCCGCGGCAACACCCAGCGCGCCCTGGTGCGGATGCTGCGCGAGGCCGGCGCCGCCGAGGTCCACATCCGGATCTCCTCGCCGCCGATCAAGTGGCCGTGCTTCTTCGGCATAGATTTCGCCACCCGTGCCGAGCTGATCGCCAACGGCATGACGGTGGAGGAGATCGGCAAGTCCCTGGGCGCCGACTCCCTCGCCTACATCTCCATCGACGGCATGATCGAGGCGACCACCATCGCCAAGCCGAACCTCTGCCGCGCCTGCTTCGACGGCGAGTACCCGATGGAGCTGCCCGACCCCGAGCTGCTCGGCAAGCATCTGCTGGAGACCGAGCTCGCAGGCGGCCCCGACGCCGCGGACGCCCTGCGCCGCCCGTAAGAACGACACGAAAGATCTCGAGAGCATGCCCTCTGCAGAGACCACTGGTGCCAGCTACGCAAGCGCGGGCGTCGACATCGAGGCGGGCGACCGCGCCGTCGAACTGATGAAGCAATGGGTGAAGAAGGCCACCCGCCCCGAGGTCGTCGGCGGCCTCGGCGGCTTCGCCGGCCTCTTCGACGCCACGCCCTCAAGCGGTACGAGCGCCCGCTGCTCGCCTCCGCCACCGACGGCGTACGGGGCTTACCCAAGGTCCTAGTAACATCGCTGCGGGACGTACCGCATTGTGGCGAATCGAGTACTATCGTTACAACATAAGTCGGCGCATCGACTAAGAGTCGGAGTGGATAATCATGTCTTCGAACGCACCAATGGATGGAGTGCGTATGGCGGTGCGAGGTGCTCGCCTGTTTTGGGCACTTTGGACCGGAGCGGTACAATATCTTGCTGGATACGTCAAGGTGTGACGTTCTCGGTGCGGTGCTAGGGCTCGCCGCGAATCGCTCGAAGGGCAATCGCCTGAGGGTGCTACCGTCAAGCGGCCTATGCGGTAGCGTCAATTGGATAGCGTTTCGGCGTATGATCTCATTGTGGCTGGGGGAAGAAAAAAAAAGAAAGATGGGAAGCTACTTAATAAACCTCGGGCTGTCATTCGGCGCGACTAGTCGGTAGCGTGGCGGGAACATGCCTGGCATCGATTTAGGCGTCGTCAGAGGCGCGAACTGCGGTGAGCTGGGTTCGCGGATTACTCATTCGTCGTTTCAGGGGCGACGTCTGTTATCATCGCTTAGATATGGGCGCTCGTTCCGTGACTTCAGCTACTGAACGTGTATAATACTAGTCCGCTAAACGTGTCGCGCTTACGTTATGCATCTTGAACGAGGGCGAGAGATATGGTTATGCCGGACTGGGAAGCTGTGATGACAGCGAGTGTCCTATGATTCGGTCCGCGTACCCTTTCATGGCGAGAGTTTAGCTGGCTGGAGCTGCACTACCAAGCGAGTCTTGTGGTACTTATCACTCTCGACTGAAATGGTAGCAGCCTTTTAAGCTACTTCATGCATAGTCTAGCAAAAAAAATGACACCAGATGTGGTGGCTGACACGCCGTTCTCGTGCACATCACACGGCAGAGTCAGGCGTAAGTCTTCATCACATATGCGGTCATCGCCCTGAGGATGATAGTCCGACAACACCTCGCTAACGCGAGGAGTACTGACGCGTTATGCTTGTACTAGCCAGCTGTGGATACAGCCGTGCAGTCGGTGTATCCATTCCTGTGTATTCGGTTCGAGCTGTCTGGGCGTGGACGAGCGGCGGTGAACTTGAGAGGGGACATATTTAGCTTTCAAACATTGGGTGTCGGCATAGTGAACGACGTCATGTCGTGTCCTCTGCGCACGTATTATGCCGTGGACTTATTAAAGCGCAGCTCTTGCCACCTGCGCGCTGGCACCTGGGAGGGGGGGGGGGGGGGCGGTCTAGTTGTTGCTTGCCCTGTACGCGGAGAAGTTATCTAGCACCGAGTGTTGTTCGTGCGACGTGCCAAGATGCGTAACACGATTGCACCACTGACGCGTTTTGAGATCCTTGTACACGTGTCGGGAACTACAGCAGCAATGACGCGAGGATTCTGTTCCGAATTTCCAAGCCCAGGGGAGCCTGTTCCCTGCCCTGGGGGCGGCCTGCGTGCAAAAAGGGTGGTCCAGGAGCAACAGACAGCCTAAGTAGCGCACAGAGGAGCGTTTTTAAAGGATACACCGTGTTGACCGGGGTAGCGGAAATGTTACAAGCTAGAGATCGGGGGGGGGCGGTCAGCAGCGGCGGGCTAGAAGTTAGCGAGACTAGACGCGTCCCGAGAAATAGCTGACGTATCATGGGCCCATCAGAGCTTTTCGTCAGTCCTCGCGGATATGTATACTGCGCAATGAAAATTCCAGCTCAGTTATACAATAGGGGTTTTAGCTACGGTGCGTATGCATGTCAGTCTCTTACAGACTCTTCCGAGGCGCATCAATCTGGGGTTCCGGCGTCTCTGTCTTGCTTGACTGCGCTACAGCCCTAGATGGTGCGCTCTCTAATTCTCGTCATCCAGGCGTAGTGAGATTTCGTGTTAAAGCCGTAGCGATAGCGCTTGTGTTGTACTTCAGTGGTAGTCTTTTAGGCTGGGAGTCGAGTTCTTTGGTCCTGGTTGGGGACAAGTTTCTGGGAATTTATGCGGCTTGCCCTCGCCTAATGTCGCGATCCCAGGCATGCTCAGAACCGCACCACATCCAGATTACTGGGTTTGCTAATGGATCGGGCGTCTGACCGAGGGCGCCGCGAGAGTGCTATGACACCGCGGTATCACATGTCATTTGGAGTCACTGATAGATGCGGATACCCCGCACGGAGGTCTGGCTCAGACATCGCTCTGTTAGGACTTTCACACAGTTACGATTTTGGAACTTCTCGAATCAATGCGTACGTTAATCGGCGAGATTATTCGCCGCAAATGTGCTTTTATCGAGCGTGCCTGTGACGGATGCTAATCTATACTGTACGCTGACGAGATAAGAGTAAGCCTAATGCTCGTACATTCTTCTGCATGGTCAGTCGTGGTTACAAGATTTTAACCGATTCAACATGCGCGAGCTGGTGATACGTGCTGTCATCAGACGGTATAGTGAGGGTGAGCACTGAAGGTGCTCGGGCGTTCATGATCGTGTGATACAAATATGCTGATGGCATTGGATCCGCAATTACTACGGCCGTGGCACACTATGGATTGGTGAACTTTACGTCGCAGTCGATGTCATTCATCACGAACTCGGTGAAGTGATACTCTTGGGCTTCTAAACAAACAATACGGAAGTGAGAGAGAACAAGGACAGAGAGAATCATTACACGTGTGTATATCCGCTCTAGGTGGTATACGGGGTACTGCGCAGGTCTATTAAGCGTCCCGACAAGACCAGTTATTCTCTCGCGCCGTTGGGATGGTCTATGTTACTGAGGTTCATTACAGGATGAGAATGAGATACCTCAGAGGTCAAAAAAAAAACACGCTACCTCGGCGTTAGTCTGAGACACGCGCGGAGTGCGGGTGAGACACGCTGACCAGGGCGGAGAGGGTGAGACAGAGGGCGAGGCAGCTGCTACTCGGACGGTATTGTGCTCGATGTGACCGCGTCACGGTTGGGGGCGGGCAGAAGCGTGATCCGTATCGGCGGTGCGCGACATAGCAGAGGGTACCTGTGGAGTCCTACAGACAACTAAGTCTCTTGGCGGGACCGCATGCAATGACATACATGACGAGTGAACTCGTGATGCAATAGCTCTGGGGGGGGCCAGCAAAAAAAAAAATGCGTCTGCACTAGCGCCGTTAATCCCGAGGGGTGCGAGGCCATTGGGCGGCGCCCGAGGCTTATTTGTTAGGCTCTAAGCAGACTAATAGTTGTCGCGGCCGCCATGACTGAACAGTACAACAGCGTAGGTAATCCAGTATCCTCTACATTGGATAGTCCCTGGTACTGACATGTTAGCGTAGATGAGCGTGCTGGCAATCGCGCGATGAAAAGCAGGCTCGCCGGAGGTGCTAGTGTATCGTACGCATCGAGGTCAGAGCTGTGTACGTACGACCCTTACGCCGGTGCCAGTGATTGTGCAGCGGCTCAAGATTACAATTATCATGATTCAATACGTAGCGAGCACAAATACGCAGATCTATGTCGTCGATCTTGATTCTGGGAATGCAGATTGCCATCAATACGTCTGGCTCGCGCTTGACGCTGATACACACATTTTCTGAGAGACAGGGCTGTGTGCGTGTTGGTAAGCCGAGTTCGCTCGCATAAGCGCTGGTGTCTGTGGGGGCCTGCCCGGCTCAACGTTACAGTTCAGGTGAACGAGGGGCCGCGCGATCGGATTTCCGGCTCGTGGACGGCGTCGTGTCAGACCGGTCGCGTATAGTCTAGGGCGCGGTAATGCCAGTGGGACTCGAACACTGCGTCTGGTGCTAGTATGCCTCGCTTCGCTCTGGATGGATTCTCTATGCGCGCGCACCAACAGGCAGTCGAGTACTCGGGTATCTTGAGTGTCGGCGCGAGGTGGTCGGAGCCGCCTACGTCTGCATCGGATTGCGCGTACGGATGTAAGCCGACGTCGTTTATCCATAATAGTTCCGACAACACGAGCATCGTTGAGACGTCTATTCGTAAAATTCCAGTTGGAGCCCGGCCAGCTCGACCCGCAACACGACCCTCTGTGCCGACCAGTTAGGAGAACAACGTGGCGCCGAGGGG
>NZ_BAAAXZ010000120.1:0-22098 GCF_039535865.1 Streptomyces thioluteus | reverse complement strand
GGCCGCGCCCGGCGGGCCGTTCGCCTCACGTCGTTCCTGCGCCGGCGACCGGACCGCCAGCCATCGTGGTGGCGGAAATCCGGCCCGCGTTTCCGGCAGTGATAGCTTTGGGGCATCCGACCTACTGCGTCACGCAACCCGGGTCGGGGTGGCCGTGCCTCAACTTCCCCGCTGCCCACCGCCCTTCGACGGCTGTGGGGCCCGGCATGACGGTCGGTGCCACCAGGTTCTCCTCGCAAGGTTCCGCATCATGGATCACATCCTCGACAGGACTTCGCACACCTCCCCGTCGGAGCCCGATCCTCCCCCGCACCCCGGCGATCTCCCGGTCCCGGTCCGTCCGACCTCCGCGGCCCGGGTGGCCGCGTTCGTCGCGCTGACCAAGCCGCGGATCATCGAGTTGCTGCTGGTGACCACCGTCCCCGTGATGTTCCTGGCCGCCCGGGGCGTGCCCGACCTGGCGCTGGTGCTGGCCACCTGCACCGGCGGCTACCTGTCCGCGGGCAGCGCCTGTGCGTTCAACATGTACCTCGACCGGGACATCGACGCGCGGATGGACCGCACCGCGGGCCGCCCCCTGGTCACCGGGGTCGTCTCCCCACGCGAGTGCCTGGTCTTCGCCGGTGTGCTCGCGATCGCCTCGGTCGCCTGGCTCTGGGCCCTGGTCAACCCGCTCTCGGCACTGCTCTCGTTCGGCGCGCTGCTCTTCTACACGGTGATCTACACCATGCTGCTCAAGCGGCGTACCTCGCAGAACATCGTGTGGGGCGGCGTCGCGGGTGGCATGCCGGTCCTCATCGGCTGGTCCGCCGTGACGGGGTCGGTGTCCTGGACGGCGGTGGCACTCTGCCTGGTGGTCTTCCTCTGGACCCCGCCGCACTACTGGCCACTGTCCATGAAGACCCGGGCCGACTACGAACGCGTGGGCGTGCCGATGCTGCCGGTGGTGGCCGGCACCACCGCGGTGACCCGGCAGATCGTGGTGTACAGCTGGCTGATGGTCGCCGTGTCGCTCGCGCTGTGGCCGCTCGGCGGGGTGGGCTGGTTCTACACCTGCGCGGCGGCCGGGCTCGGCGGCTGCTGGCTGCGGGAGGCCCACGCGCTCCACGCCCGGGCCCGGGCCGGCCTCCGTGGCGCGAAGCTGAAGGAGATGCGCCTCTTCCACTGGTCGATCAGCTACATCTCCCTGCTGTTCACCGCCCTCGCCGTCGATCCCTTCCTCCGCTGACCGACCGGTGCTCGGCCTCCCCTGTGTTCTGCCGGGCAACATGCCCGGGAAACCCGGAAGATGGTGCGCATGGTCACCATCACCTTCGTCCGGGGCGACATCACGCAACAGCACGTCGACGCCGTCGTCAACGCCGCGAACTCCTCGCTGCTCGGCGGCGGGGGCGTCGACGGGGCGATCCATCGCGCAGGCGGCCCGGAGATCCTCGCCGCCTGCCGTGATCTGCGCGCCTCCCACTACGGCAAGGGCCTGCCGACCGGGCTGGCCGTGGCGACGACCGCGGGCCGGCTGCCGGCCCGCTGGGTGATCCACACGGTCGGTCCCCGCTGGTCACCGAGCGAGGACCGCTCCGCCCTGCTGGCCTCCTGCTACCGCGAATCACTGCGCGTCGCCGACGAGTTGGGCGCCACGACCGTCGCCTTCCCGGCCGTGTCCACCGGTATCTACGGCTGGCCGCTGGACGACGGCGCCCGCATCGCCGTGGCGACGGTGCGGGCGGCGGAGACATCGGTGCGCGAGGTGCGTTTCGTCCTCTTCGACGAGGCGGCCTACGCGGCTTTCACCGCGCAGCAGGACTGACGGCGATCCGTTTTTCGAACCAATGCTGGGCGTACGGTTCGTCGTTGAACGCCGCGACCTCCTGGAAGCCGTGGGCGCGGTACAGGCCGATCGCCGCGGTGAGGGCCTTGTCGGTGTCCAGGCGCAGGACGGTGCTGCCGTGCCGGGCGGCGCGGGCTTCCAGTTCGGACAGGAAGCGGCGGCCGAGTCCGAGACCCCGGGCGCCGGGCGCGACCCACATGCGCTCGACCTCGGCCGGGCCGCCGGGAGGAAGCTTCAGTCCGGCGCAGCCGACGGGGTCGCCGTGCAGCCGGGCGACCAGGAACAGGCCGCGTGGCGGCCGGAGTTCACCCGGGTCGGGCAGCAGGCTGCGGGCCGGGTCGAAGCCGGTGCCGAAGCGCTCCCGCAGTTCGGCGGCGTAGGAGCGCAGGCAGTGCGCGCCGTCGGGGTGGGCGGGGTCGAGGACGTCCAGGGCGACCGTCGCGGCGGTCAGCAGCCGGTCGGCCTCGGTCATGGCGGCGACGAGGCGGGCGCGCTGGGCGGGGTTGAGCGGTTCCAGCAGGGAGCCGGCCAGTTCGTCGCCGCGGGCGTCGAGCGCGGCGCGCTCGGCGCGGCCCGCGTCGGTGAGCCGGACGGTGCGCACCCGCCGGTCCCGGGGCTGCGCCTCGACGGTGACGAGGCCGTCGGCCTCCAGGGCGCGCAGCAGGCGGCTGACGTAGCCGGAGTCGAGGCCGAGGCGCTCGCGCAACCACCGTACGTCCCGGCCCTGTTCGCCGGTCTCCCAGAGCAGCCGGGCCTCCCCGACGGGCCGGTCGCGGCCGAGGTAGCGGTCGTGGAGCACGCCCACGCGTTCGGTGACGGTGCGGTTGAACGCCCGGACCCGGGCGGTCTGTTCGGCATCCATCCCTCTGACCTTAGTCAGACGATCGTGGTCCGGCCAGGGCGCGCAGGGTGCGTTCGGCCGTCTCGCGCAGGTGGTCCAGGACGTCGGGGTCCGCGTCGAGGGTGTAGTCGGTGTCGAGGCCGGCCAGGGTCCGGGCGATGTACGGCAGGGCGTCGTCGGAGGCGTCGACGGTGCAGGTGGTGGCGGTGAGGGGGCGGATGCGGGTGCCCAGGCCCCGGGTGCGGGCGCGGACGTGGTCGGCGGAGGCCCGGACGGTGGCGACGGCGCGGTGGCGGGTGGGGGCGGCCGACAGGCGTCCGGCGACGAAGGCGGCGGGGTCGTCGCCGGGGACGGGGCGCGGCGGGACCCGGCGGCCGGTGGGCACGGGCCGGGTGATGCGGTCGAGGCGGAAGAGGCGCCAGTCGTCCTTGTCGGAGTCGTGGGCGAGGAGGTACCAGAGGTCGCCGGAGGCGACCAGATGGCAGGGCTCGGCCCGGCGCGGGGTGGTCGTGCCCTGGCGCGTCGTGTAGTCGAAGGCGATCACCTCGTGGTCGCGGCAGGCGACGGCGAGGGTGGCCAGGAGGGCCGGGTCGGCGCGCGGGCCACGGCTTTCCCAGGCGATGCCGGCGAGGGACGTCTGGAGGGCGGTGACCTGGCCGCGCAGCCGGCGCGGGAGGACCTGTTCGAGCTTGGCCAGGGCTCGTAGCGCGGTCTCCTCGATGCCGGTCAGGCCGCCGGCGGCGGTGCGCAGGGCGACGGCGATGGCGACGGCCTCGTCGTCGTCGAGGAGGAGCGGCGGCAGGTCGGCCCCGGGGGCCAGGCGGTAGCCGCCGGCGTGCCCGCGGACGCTCTCGACGGGATAGCCCAGCTCGCGCAGCCGGTCCATGTCGCGGCGGACGGTGCGGACGGTCACCTCCAGCCGGCCGGCCAGGTCGGAGCCGGACCATTCCCGCCGGGTCTGCAGCAGGGCCAGCAGCCGCAACATGCGGGCGGTCATGTCGCTCGTCATGGATTCCACTATGCCGCTCTTAAAGGACATGGATTGTCCTGAAAGGGTCCTAGTGTGGATCTGTCCGCACGACCAAACCAGGAGGATTCACCATGAAAATCGCAGTTCTCGGCACCGGCGGCGGTGCCCGCGAGCACGCCGCGAAGCTCGTCGAGCTCGGCCACGAGGTGTTCGTCGGCACCCGCGACCCCCGGGCCACGCTGGCCCGCACCGAGCCCGACATGATGGGCAACGCGCCCTACGGTCAGTGGCTCGCCGACCGCCCCGGCATCACCCTGCTGTCCTTCGGCGAGGCCGCGGCCGCCGCCGACGGGCTCGTGATCAACGGCATCGACGGCCACAACGCCGTCGCCGCCCTGACCGCCGCCGCGGACGCGCTGCGGGGCAAGACGCTCGTCGACTACGCCGTCCCCTTCATCTACCGGCACGACGCCGAGCACCCCTGGCCGACCCCGTGGGGCATCATGCCGAAGCTCGACCCGTGCGACACCGACAGCCTCGCCGAACAGATCCAGCGGGCCCTGCCCGGGACCAAGGTGGTCAAGAGCTTCGTCACCCAGGAGCAGTCCACCGTCGTCAACCCGGGGGCCATCGGCGGCGGCGACCACACCATGTTCGTCGCGGGCGACCACGCCGACGCCAAGCAGCAGGTCACCGAGCTGCTGAAGGCCTACGGCTGGACCGATGTCCTCGACCTCGGCCCGCTCGTCTGCGCCCGCGGCATGGAGATGTACGCCCACATGCACAGCGCCATCGGCTTCGGCCTCGGCCAGCAGTTCGGCGGCCACTTCGGCATCAAGGTCGTGCGCTGAGCCGGCCCTGCCGCCGTCCCCCTCCCCCACCCCGGCCCACCGTAAGGAAGCACCACCATGACCAGCCAGAACCCCCTCTCCGGAAGCATCATGTGCCACGCCCTGTGGGCCCGTGACGGCCGGAAGCTCGCCGACTTCTACGCCGAGGCCCTCGGCACCGAGGTCGAGCAGACGTACCCCGACGCCGAGGGCAACGAGGCCGCCTGCGCCTTCCACGTCGGCCGGTCCATGTACCTCTTCTACACATCCCCATCCTGCACGGCCCCCAACTGGCCCGAGGAAGAGCTGCCGTTCCACATGGACTTCGTGTTCCCGGATGTCGAGGCGGCGGAGCGGCGGCTGCTGGAGATGGGCGCGACGAAGCCCGCGCACCAGCCCGGCGGGAAGCACTGGACCGTGCTGCTCGACCCGTCCGGCCAGCCTTTCTGTATCCACGGCGCCCGCTGAGAGAGACGATGACCGCCCTGCCCCGCATCACCGCCGCCGAGCGCCGCGCCCGGCTCGCCCGGCGGCACCTCCTGACTCCTTCCGCCCGCGTCACCACGCCCCACGAGGTGGCCGACGCGCTGGTCGCCCTGCACGCCACCGACCCGGCCACCGTCTTCCTGGCCGCGGCCGCGCGCATGCGCACGCCCACCGTCGCCGCCGTCGACGAGGCCCTCTACGACTCGGGCCGCCTGGAGCGGATCCGCTGCATGCGCCGCACCATGTTCGTCGTCCCCTCCCGCACCGCCCCCGCGCTGCAGGCCGCGACGGTCAAGGGCACCGACGCGCACCGCACGCAGTCCCTGCGGCACCTGCGCGAGACCCTCGGCTGGGACGGGCGCCGTCACACGGCCGTCGAGCAGGCCGTGCTCGCCGCGCTCACCCGGCGGGGCGGGGCCACGGCGGCCGAACTCGCCGCCGAGATAGCCGACTTGCGCGAGCAGATCGTCCTCTCCCCCGGCAAGCCGTACGAATCCCGGCAGCGTGCCAGTGCTCCCGTCCTCGGGCTGCTGGCCGCCGAGGGCCGCATCCGGCGTCACCGGCCGGCCGGTTCCTGGACGTCGGCGCAGTTCCGGTGGGCCCCTGCCCGGCCGCTGCCCGTCCTCCCCGCGGCCGAGGCGAAGACACTGCTCGCCCGGCACTACCTCGCGGCGTTCGGGCCCGTCACCCCGGACGACCTCAAGTGGTGGGCGGGCTGGACGCTGACCGACACCCGCAAGGCCCTCGCGGCCGTCGGGGCCCGGGCCGTCGAACTGGACGAGGGCACCGGCTACGTCCTGCCCGACGACCTCGGCCCGGTCCCCGCCGCCGAGCCCGGCGCGGTCCTGCTGCCCGGTCTCGACCCCACCGCGATGGGCTGGCGCCACCGCGACTGGTATCTGGACCCCGAGCACACCGGACAACTCTTCGACCGCAACGGCAACATCGGCCCCACGATCTGGTGGAACGGCCGCATCGTCGGCGCATGGGCCCAGCACCCCGACGGGCACATCAACCACCACTTCCTCACCGACCCCGGGCGCGCGGCGAGGGCGGCCGTGGAGGAGGAGACCGCCCGCCTCACCGCCTTCCTCGGCGGGACGGGCGTCACCCCCTGCTACCGCACCCCGCTCGAGCGCCGGCTCGCCGCCGGGAGCTGAGCCCCCGGCCGTCAGGCGACGACCACGCCGCTGGGCGACGTCGCCAGCCCGAGCGGCGTACTGGCCACCACCTTCAAGGACTTGGCGTCGATCGCGTCGACCGTGCTGGAGGCGTTCGTGGCCACCCAGACGGTGTCCCCGGCCACGGTGATGCCCGTCGGCACATGGCCGACCCGTACGGTGCCCAGGACCCGGCGACCGGCGGCGTCCACGGCGGTCACGGTGTCGTCGTTCGCTCCGGTGACGTAGACCCGGCTGCCGTCCGGGCTCGGCACGACCTGCCAGGGGTTCCGGCCGACGCGGAGGCCCGCCACGGCCCGGCGGCCGCGGGTGTCGATCACCGACACGGTGCCGGCCCAGGTGTTGGCCACATAGACGCGGCTGCCGTCGGGGTGCACCGCGATGCCTCCCGCACGCGCCTGCTCGGGCAGCCGGGCCCGCGTGGCACCCTGCCCGGTGTCGACGGCGAACAGGCCCTCGGCGCACGCCACATAGAGCGTCCGGCCGTCGGGGGCGACGGCCACGGAGCGGGGACCGAGGCCGATGCGCCAGGTCGCGGAGACCTTGTCCGTCCGCGTGTCGATCACCGAGACGGAGTACGAACCCCCGGCGCCGTCGGGGCCGGTGTCGGCGACGTAGGCGTACGCGCCGTCCGGCGAGACGGCGATGCCGTGCGGGTAGAGGCCGACCGTGACGGCGGAGACGATGCGGCCCTGCGCGGTGTCCAGCACGGACACGTTGCTCGCCCCCGAGTTGGTGATGTAGAGCTTGCGCCCGTCGGGGGTCCGGGCGATGCCGTACGGGTTGATCCCGGCGTCGACGGCGGCGACCAGCTTGTGGGTCGCCGCGTCGACGACGGAGACGGTGTTGCTGACGATCCCGGCCGCGTAGACGTGAACGCCCTTGACGGGAGCCCGCTTCGGCACGGATTTCTGGATTCCGGGGAAGACGCCCCCCGCGGTACCGCTGGTGCCGTCGACGAGCCGACTCCTGGCGTACGGGCGGGAGCCCCGCAGCTTCCCCCGCTCGCCCGCGGATGCCGGCGGGCGGGTCGTGACGCCCTCCTCCTGGTGCGGCGGTTCCTGGTCCTCGCCGGGGAACGTCGCCGGGGGCAGTGTGGCCACGTCGTGTTCCGCGCGCCACAGCGGGCCGCGGGTCTCCGGGAGCCGGGGGAAGGGCTTGCCCGCCGGGAGGCCGAGTGCCGAGGTGAGGTCGCCGAAGGTCCGCCGGCGCCAGTCGCTGATGTTGGGCTCGCGCACTCCGGTGACGCGCTCCAGGAACCGCAGGACCGAGGTGTGGTCGAAGGGTTCACCTGCCACGTACCCGCCCTGGCTCCAGGGCGAGACGACGAAGCACGGCACCCGTATCCCGGCGCCGATCGGCGCCCCGCGGGCGAACTCGTCCGGGGTGCCCGCGGGCGGCATCGGCGGGACGACGTGGTCGAACAGACCGTCGTTCTCGTCGTAGTTGACGATGAAGACGGTCTTGTTCCAGACGTCCGGGTTGGCGGCGACCGCGTCGAGCTGCCGGGCGAGGAAGTCCGCGCCGGCCGCGGGGAGATAGTCCGGGTGCTCGCACTGGGGTGACGCCGGGATGATCCACGAGACGGTCGGCAGCCGGCCCGCGCGCGCGTCGTCGGCGAACCCGTCCCCTGACGTGATGGTCAGCCCGTGCTCGTAGAGGGGGTCCCCCGGCCTGGCGTCCTGGAACGCCTGGAAGAACTCCAGCGGGTTGCAGCCGTAGTCGTCCTCCTCCTGGTAGACGTGCCAGGAGACGCCGGCCGCGGTGAGCCGCTCCGCGTAGGTCGTCCAACGGAACGGCTTGGGGATGTCGTTGCTGGTCACCGGCCCGCCGTCGCGGCCGCCCGGGTCGATCGTGCCGGTCCAGAGGTAGAGCCGGTTGGGCCAGGTCGGGCCGAGGACGGAGCAGTGGTAGGCGTCGCACAGGGTGAAGGACTCGGCGAGCGCGAAGTGGAACGGGATGTCGTCCCGCTCGTAGTAGCCCATCGTGTAGGGCCCGTACTTCTCGCCGTCGGCCTTGCGGTGCGCGGGAACCCAGTTGTCCATCCTGCCGCCGTTGACGGCCGCGTGCTGCACGGTCCAGGCGTGGCTGGTGGACGGGATGGCCTGCGAGCTGGTGGTCCGGGTGTCGAGGTGGAAGGGCAGCAGATAGCCCTCGGGGTTGACGGGGTCGGGCTGGTAGAGGACGGACCGGCCGCCGGGCAGGGTCACGGCGTCCGGGTCGTCGAAGCCGCGGACCCCGCGCAGCGTGCCGAAGTAGTGGTCGAACGAGCGGTTCTCCTGCATCAGGACCACGACGTGCTCGATCTCGTCCAGGCTTCTCAGACGTCTCGGCGGCCGGGCCGCCGCGCTTCTGAGATGGGGCGGGAAGAAGGAGGACGCCGCGGCCAGACCGCCCGCGCCCAGCGCCGATCCCAGCAGCCTTCTTCGGGAGAGCTCGGCCATGTTGTCACCTCGTCGCAGAGGGTCGGGAGTGCGCCGACGCACACCGAGTGGCTCCGTCGTACAAGACGGAAGGCGCTTCCGTCAGCCATCGGGAGGCTGCCGGAGGGCCGTGAGGGGCAGAACGTCCGGAAGCGATGCCCCCGCGGGCGCGGCCAGCCGTCCCGGATGACCGTAATTGCCGTATATAGAGGGGCACTTGAGGGAATTCTCAGACTTTCCGTGTACGGTCCTCTCATGTCGCCCGTCCCGCGCCCGCTCCGCGTCTGCCAGTTCGTGGCGACCGCCCTCCTCGCAGGGCTCCTCGCCGCCGGCGCCGCCCTGCCCGTCGTGGGCACGCTGGGGGCGTACGCCAGGACCGCGGCGGCGGACTTCGACGCCCTGCCCGCCGGACTGAGGACCTCCGGCCTCGCCCAGTCCTCCCGGATCTACGACGCCGACGGCGGCCTGGTGGCCACCGTCTCCGCCCGCGACCGCACCGTCGTACCCGGCGACCGGATCGCCCCCGTCATGCGCCGGGCGATCGTCGACATCGAGGACCACCGCTTCTACCGGCACGGCGCCCTCGACTCCCGGGCCGTCCTGCGCGCCCTCGGCGCGAACGCGGGCAGCGGCCGCGTCGCCCAGGGTGCCTCCACCCTGACCCAGCAGTACGTGAAGAACGTCTTCGTCGAGGCGGCGGGGAACGACGCCGGGGCCGTGCGGCAGGCCCGCCGCCAGACCCTCGACCGTAAGGTCCGCGAACTGCGGTACGCGATCGGTCTGGAGAGGACCCGCTCCAAGGACCGCATCCTCACCGACTACCTGAACATCGCCTTCTTCGGCGAGCAGGCGTACGGCGTGGAGGCCGCGGCGGAACGGTACTTCGGCGTGCACGCCGCCGACCTCACCCTGCCGCAGGCCGCGCTGCTGGCCGGACTGGTCCAGTCCCCGACCGCGTACGACCCGGTCGCCCGTCCCCGGGCGGCCAAGGAGCGCCGTGACACGGTGCTGCGGACGATGGCCCGTTACGGCACCATCACCGAGGCGCAGGCCGGGCAGGCGATGGGCACACCCCTCGGGCTGCGCGTCAGTGCGCCGCGCCGGGGCTGTGCCGCGGCCGCCGACGGCGCGGCGTTCTTCTGCGACTACGTGCGCCGGGTGGTCCTGGGCGATCCGGCGTTCGGCCGGACGGCCGCCCAACGGCAGGCCCTGTGGCGGCGGGGCGGCCTGCGGATCCGCACCACGCTGGTGCCCAAGGCCCAGGAGGCACTCCACCGGTCCGTCACCTCGCACGTCCGCCCCGCCGACGAGGCCGCGGCAGCGATGGTCATGGTCCGGCCCGGCACCGGACGGATCGTGGCGATGGGCCAGAGCCGGGACTACGGCGTGGGGGCCCACCGGACACAGATCAACCTCGGCGTCGGCACGCGCATGGGGGCGGCCTGGGCTTCCCGACCGGCTCGGTCTTCAAGCCGGTCGTCGCGGCCGCGGCCCTGGAGAACGGCATCCGGCCGTCGCGGACGTACCCCTCGCCGTACGCCATGACCTGGCCGGCCATGACCGACTGCGGGGGCAGGCGCTTCCCCGAGGCCGGCGAGGTCCACAACGACAGTCCGTCCCTGGTCGGCCCGTTCACCATGCCGGAGGCCATGGCCCAGTCCGTCAACACCTACTTCGCCCGGCTGGAGGCCGACACCGGTCTGTGCGACGTGGCCGCCGTGGCCGGCAGGCTGGGCATCACCTCCCGGGCCGACGGCAGCCCCCTGCAGGTGGTCCCCTCGCTGACGCTGGGGAGCAACGACCTCACGCCGCTGGATGTGGCCGACGCCTACGCGGCGTTCGCCGCCCACGGCACGTACTGCTCGCCCGTCGCCATCACCTCGGTGACGACGTCCGACGGCCGCGACCTCGCCGTGCCGCGGACCCGTTGCCGGCGGGCGATGTCGGCCGGGACCGCCGACGCGGTGACCGGCATGCTGCGCGACGTCGTCGAGGACGGCACCGGCCGGCCCGCCGCGCTCACCCACCGCGACAGCGCGGGCAAGACGGGCACCACCGAGTCGAGCAAGCAGGTCTGGTTCGCCGCGTACACACCCGAGCTGTCCGGCGCGGTGGTCGTCGGCGACCCCCGACCGCCCCCGCGACCTCGACGGCCGGAGCGTGGGCGGCACGGTCGTGGCGCGCGCGTTCGGCGGATCCCTGGCCGGGCCCGTCTGGCGCGACGCCGTCGAGGGCGCACTCGACGGGGAGCCGGCGGGCAGGCTGGCGTCCGCCCTCAGGCCTCGCTCGCGGTGACCGCCGCCGCGATCGTGGGCGTGCGGGCGGCCCGGGTTCGTGTTTGGCTTGCGGAAGGTCCTCACCCTTACCGTTCCGCATCACCAGGAGTGACCATGGGCGACGCCGACGAACGCGCCGAGAAGGCCCGGCAGATCCGCGACAAGGCCGAGCAATTGAACGAGCGGGCGCAGCACACCGATGATCCGCGGGAACGCGAACGCCTCCAGGAGCGGGCGCGGCGGCTGCGCGAACGCGGTGACCGCAAGAGCGAGGCCGAGGGCACCAGGGGGCAACCCCGGCCGATGTGACGCCTGTTGGGCCTATGACGTCGTCAGGCCGGCCCGAGTCCGGAGAGCAGTGACCGGACGACCAGGTCGGCTCCCTGGGCGGGCGAGAGCTCGGGCATCTCGTGGGAGGCGACGTTGATGAGGTGGGTCAGCATGGAGCGGGCCCAGCCGTCGGGGAGGCCGGGGCGGAGGATCTTCTCGCGCACCGCACGGGCGACGAAGGCGTCCAGCCGCTCGATCAGCCGCTCCAGCCGGGCGATGCCCTCCTCGTCCCGTACCTGCCGTATGTCCACCGGCCAGCGCCTGCTGACGGCGATGATGCCCTCCGCGTACCGGTGGAGCGCCGCCGGCACGGGCGCCTCGTCCAGTCGCGCCCGGTCGAGGACGTCCTCGCAGGCGTCGAGCTTGGCGGTGTGGACGGCGGCCATCAGGGTCTCGCGGGTGCTGAAGCGCCGGTAGACGGTGCGCCGGTCGACGCCCGCGGCGGCGGCGATGGCCGCGATGCTCGCGCCGGGGTCGGTCGCGAGCAGGCGCGCCCCGGTCTGGAGGACCGCGTCGAGGTTGCGTGCTGCGTCGGCTCTCATCGTGTCCGGAGCATAAGGGGAGAGTCGATCGAGGAGCCAACAGCCGCCACATGGGTATTGCGGATTCACCATCAACTGCCACATGATTGTGGCAGTTGATCCAGCGGTTCGGCCGTCGCCGTACCGCTCCTCCCCTTGTCTGGAGCCGCATATGAGCCCGGTTCATCTGTCCGAGACGTTGCGCGAGGTCCTCGATTCCCGGGTCTTCGTCACCGTGGCGACCCTCCGCCCGGACGGCAGCCCGCACCAGTCGGTGGTGTGGGTCGGCCGGAACGGCGACGACCTGTTCTTCGTGACCGGGGTCGACAAGGTCAAGATGCGCAACCTGCGGCACGATCCACGGCTGAGCGTGACGGTCAAACCCGCCCGACGAGCCCTACGGGTACGCGGTCATCGGCGGCACCGCGCGGTTCCAGAGCGAGGGAAGCGCCGAGCGGATGGACGAACTGGCCGTCAAATACACGGGGAAGGTGTACGCCGAGCACCATCCGGAGTCGTACGCCGTCCTCCCGGAGCTCGTCACCGTCCATGTCACCCCCGAGCGGATCGCGTCGAGGTTCCTGTGAAGACCCTGGTCATCACCGGCGGCACGGACGGCATCGGCCGGGGGCTGGCCCTCGCGCACCTGGAGCGGGGGGACGAGGTCGTGGTCGTCGGACGCGACGCGGTCAAGGGCGAGGCGTGGCTCGACACGGCACGGCGCCGCGGCGCGGCCGGGCGCGCCCGCTTCGTCCGGGCCGATCTGAGCCTGATCGCCGAGAAACCGGTCACTGATCGACCTCCTCCGGTCGTCCTGTGCGGGACTCGACGCACTGGTGCTGTGCGCCCGGCACTTCCGCTCCACCCGCCTGGTCACGGCCGACGGGTTCGAGAGCACCTTCGCCCACTTCTACCTGAGCCGCTATCTGCTGAGTCACGGACTGGCCGACCTGCTCGACCGTGCCGACGCCCCCGTCGTCCTCAACGTCGCGGGCCCCGGCAGCAGCACAGAAATCGACTGGGACGACCTGCAGTGCGCCGAGGCATACGACGGCCGGCGCGCCCTCGCGCAGAGCGGCCGGCTCAACGACCTGCTGGGGCGTCGGTTTTGCGGCCCGGCGGCCGGCGGCGAGGGCACGGTACGTCCTCTACAACCCCGGGACCGTCAGCACCGGTTTCTCCGGTGAGTACGACGCCGGGACCCTGGCCCAGGTCGAGGCCATGCGCCGCTCCGCCCCGTCGGTCGAGGCCGTGCTGGCCCCGATCCTCCGTGTCCTGGACGATCCGCCCGGCGCCGCGCTCAGCGCCTTCGTCCGCGGTGCTCCGCTCGACGTGGACGGCTCCGCGTTCGCCGTGGAGGACGCGCGGCGGCTGGAGCGGCGCACGGCCGGGCTCCTCCGGGGCCTCACGCCTTGACGGGCACCTCGCGCGGACCCCTCACCAACAACCCCGGACGGTAGGGGAGTTCGGCGGGGTCCGCCGCGAGCGACAGGCCCGGGAACGTATCGAAGAGGAGGGGCAGGGCGATCGTCGCCTCCAGCCGGGCCAGGCGCGCTCCGGGGCAGAAGTGCGGGCCGTGGCCGAACGCGGCGTGCGGCGCCGGGCGTTCGCCCCCGGGGAGATGACGGTCCGGACGGAAGGCATCGGGCTCGGGGAAGTGCTCGGGGTCGCGGTTGGCGGCCGCAAGGGCGACGAGGACGGAGGCACCGGCCGGCAGGGCCGCTCCCCCGCCGAGGTCCACGGGCTCGGTCGTGCGCCGCCATGTGGTGCCCTCCAGCGGGCTGGCGTGCCGGAGGGTCTCCTCGACGACGGCGGCCCAGCGCCCGGGGCCGCCGTGCAGGGCCGCGGCGCGTTCGCCGGGGTGGGTGAGCAGCAGGAGCGAGGCGGAGGCCAGGAGGTTCATGGTGGTCTCGTAGCCGGCGAAGAGCAACAGGAAGGCCATCGCGAGCAGTTCGGCGTCGTCGAGGCCTCCCTCATCCGTGTCGTGCACCAGGGCACTGAAGAGGTCGTCGCCGGGGGCTCTTCGCTTCTCGGCGATGAGGGCGGTGAAGTAGGAGTGGAGGGCGGACCACGCCTCGTCCACGGCGCCGGGCGCGAGCGCGTCGGCGGGCGAGCCGACCCGGTAGGTCCACTCCCGCAGGTCGGCCCGGTCCGCCTCCGGCACCCCCAGGACCTCGCCGATGACGAGTACGGGCAGAGGGAAGGCGAAGGCGTCGACGAGGTCGGCGGTGCCCTCGCGTTCCAGCCGGGCGGCCAGGTCGGCCGTCAGCCCCGCCGCCAGCCGCTCGATCCGCGGCCGCAGGGCGTCCACGCGGCGCGGGGCGAACGCGGCCGTGGCCAGGCGGCGCAGCCGGGTGTGGTCGGGGGCGTCGGAGTTGAGCATGTGACGGGCGAGGCAGGCCCGGGCGCGTTCGGCCGGTGAGTCGGGTTTGGGCCGTCCTGCGCGCTGCGGCGGGACGTTGGAGAAGCGCGGGTCGGCGAGGACCTCCCGGGCCTGCCGGTAGCCGGTGACGAGCCAGGCGTACGTGCCGTTGGCGAGCTCCACCCGCGCGGCGGGGCCGCGGGGCGCGCAGCCGCGCGTAGTACGGGTAAGGGTCGCGCGCGAAGGCGGGGTCCGCCGGGTTCAGGAGTTCGGCCACTCGCACATCCTCACCGATCACCGGGGGGCCGCGGTCCTGGGACAACGGTCAGGGCCGAGGGGAGTGTTCTGTGGGGTTTCTACAAGCCGAGCCGACGCACTCCCGGTTCACGGCGAGCGGGCGGCTCTCCCGCCGGCCCGCAAACGGCTGCCGGCCGGGATGCTGCCGGCGCGGCCACGTCATCTCGGGTGACTGAGGCGCCTTCGCGCCAACCTGCCCGGCTGCGCGCCGCGCACCTGCCGCTCGCCGCGCCCTGACAGTAGCCTGCGCTTCGATCGCGCCGGCGCGACTCCCGGCCCACGCGCTTCGGATTCCTGTACGTACGCCCGTCAACCAAGATCGAGGGGGAAACATGAAGTCGTACTTCCGCCTGCCTGCGATGCTGGCGGCCGCCGCGGCACTGCTCCTCACCTCGGGCATGGCCACGGCCTCCGCGACCACGCACCAAGAGGCTACGAAGCAGGAGAGACGCACACAGAAAGGAGCTGACGGCTACGGCTGGATCCGCAACGCCAACAGCGCCCACTGTCTGGCCGTCCCGGGCAGCAGCATGGAGAACGGCAGGGGGCTCATCCAGTGGGGCTGCGACGTCTGGCGTGACCAGCAATGGCAGTTCGAGTACGCCTTCTCCAGCGGCGCGATCAGCTACTACCGCGTGCGCAACGACAACAGCGGCCAGTGCCTGGCGGTCCCCGGCGCCAGTACCACCGCCGGCACGCAGGTCGTCCAATGGCCTTGCGGCACGCAGCCCGACCACTACTGGGGCGTCGAATACACGGCCAACGGCAAACGCCTCGTGAACTGGAACAGCAGGCAGTGCCTGGCCGTCCCCGGTGCGAGCACCGCCCAGGGCGACAAGGTCGTCCAGTGGCCCTGCAACACGTTGCCCGACCACTACTGGAACTTCTCCGTCTGAAGCACCCGCGGGCCGGACAGGCCGTGGGGTGTTCTGCCGACCGTGAGGAGTGTCGTACCCCGATGCCATGATGCGGTCATGATTCTCCAGACGTGTGTGAACGGCCCCAGGAGCAAGCGGGAGTTCCCTTCCCTGCCCGTCTCGCCGGCCGAGATCGCCGAGGCGGCCCGGGGGGCCGTCGCCGCCGGGGCGGTGGATCTCCATGTGCACCCCAAGGACGCCGCGGGTGCGGACACCCTCGCGCCCGCCGTGGTCGCGGAGGTGGTCGAGCGGGTGCGAGCGGCGGTGCCCGGTGTTCCGGTGGGGGTCACCACCGGCGCGTGGGCCGTGCCGGATCCGCGCCGGCGGGCCGAGTTGGTGCGTTCGTGGACGGTGCTGCCGGACCACGCCTCCGTCAACTGGCACGAGGACGGAGCCGATCTGGTCGCCGCCGCCCTGACCGAGCGGGGCGTCGGCATAGAAGCCGGTCTCTTCTCCGGGACGGACGCGGTCGCGCGGTTCGCCGCCTCGCCGTTCCCCGGGAAGGTGCTGCGGATCCTCGCCGAGGTCATGGCCGAAACGGACGCGGCCGCCGCCGAGGATGCGGCCCGGGCGTTGCTGGCCGACATCGGCGCGCTCGGAGGCGGCGGTATACCCGTGTTGCTGCACGGGCAGGACGGCGGGGCGTGGCCGGTGCTGCGGCTGGCGGTACGGGAAGGGTTGTCCGTCCGGGTAGGGCTGGAGGACGTGCTGCGGCTGCCGGACGGTTCATGGGCCGCGGGCAACGCGGATCTGGTGCGGGCCGCACGGGAGTTGGGGGCGGCGGGCCGCTGAAGTCGGCTACGGTCGTGGCACGCCCTCCCCCCTATCCGGGTCCTGTCCCGCACGGGGGTCGGCCCCCGGCCACAGCCATCGGGTGGCCAGGAGTGCCACGCAGCCGCCCAGCGCGTTCAGCCCGGCCCGGACCGCCGCCGCCCACCAGGGCAGGGGCTCGCCGTAGTCGCTGAGCAGCAGGAGCAGCACGGGTGAGGCGAGGGCCCAGTAGGTGTAGTTGGCGGGGCGGAAGGCGTAGGCGAGGGCGCCGGAGACGCCGACGACGGCCGCCACGGCGTACGGGCCGGGGTGGGCGAGCAGCAGCAGGGCGGTCACCACGCCCCCGGCGGTGTTGCCGAGGACCCGCCGGGCGAACTTCTTCCGGGTCTCCTCGGGGGTGGGGCCGCAGGGTGAGGAGGAGTGCGGTGACGAGCCAGTGGCCCTGGCCCCACAGCGTCCCGGACACACCCGTCAGGGCGACGGCGCCCCCGGTGAGGAGGGCCAGGCGGGCGCCGTGCCGCAGGCGGAGGATGCGCGGGGACGGGTGCGGGGGCACCGCGTCGTCCCCTCCGTCGCGGTGGCGGCGCGGGAGGAGCAGCGCCGCCGTCCAGAGGCAGCCGACGAGTTGGAGGAGGCCGGGCACGGTCTGCTCCCGCCCGTCGCCGGTGATGCCCGTGAGCAGGACGGCGAGGGCTCCCGTGGCGCCCACCTCGGGCAGCACCGCCCCCGCGAAGGCGGTGACGGCCACGCCGAGGGCGAGCGCGGGCATGCCGTGGCCGGCCAGGGCGGTGTAGGCGCCCGCGGCGGTCGTCCAGACGGTGCGTACGGCGAGGCAGCGTGCCCTGCCGCGCGGACCGGCCCCCGCGGGCAGGGGCATGGCCATCAGCACTGCGGGCAGGGCGACGGCCGCTCCCGCGCCGGGGCGGCCGGACAGGGTGCCGACGACGAGCGGCACGGCGAGGGCGAGACCGGCGGCGGCCCCGTCCGCGTACCGGGGGCGCCCCTCGGGGCGCAGCAGGTCGCGCAGTGCCTCCGCGGCGTTCCGGGCGGGGGTGGTCACGGGACGACCGGTGCCTGTTCCGGGCTCTCCTCCTCACCGGCCGCCGTCGGCAGCCGGACCTCGACCGTCGTCCCGGCCCCGGGCGAGCTGTCGATGAGGAACCGGCCGCCCGCGCTCTCCACCCGCATGTAGTGGCTGGCCAGACCGATGTGGCCCTCGCGCAGGCGGCGCAGGACGATGCGGGGGTCGAAGCCGGTGCCGTTGTCGCGAACGGTCAGGACGGTCTCGTCCTCCTCGGTCGTCAGGCCCACCCATACCTCGGTGGCCTCCGCGTGCTTGACCACGTTGCGGAGGACTTCGCGGGCGGCCGAGTACAGCAGCGTCTCGCGGCCGGTCCGGCCGGGCAGGCGGATGTCGTAGTGGATCCGGAAGCCTCCCCGGCGGGCGTACCGCTCCCCCCGCCGCCTCCAGCGCGGCGCCGAGCCCGGCGGCGGCGAGGACCTGCGGGTGCAGATTGAAGATGATCTCCCGCATCTCCCGGACGGTGCGGCGCACTTCGTCCTGGCCCGGCCGAGCGCGGCGCGCCCCTCGGCGTCGGGGGCGCTCTCCTCGGCCTCCTCCAGGTCGTGCAGGGCGGCGAGCAGCGTCTGGACGGGCGCCGTCGTGCAGCGCGTCGGCGACCCGGGAGCGTTCGCGCGTCTCGGCGGCGAGTGCGTCGTCGAGCAACAGCTCGCGGTTGTCCATGAGTTCGGACACCCGCCGGGTGCGCTCGGCCAGCAGCGCCGCGACGACGACGGATGCTACGACGGTCCACAGGAGGTACGACTCGTCGACGAGGACGGACCAGGAGTCCCACCCGGGGTGGCTCAGGGCCTGCGGCAGGGACATGGCCGCGTAGCAGAGCATGCAGACGGCCCCGAAGACGGCGGTGACTCCGGGCAGCTGCCAGAGGATGGTGGCCATGGCCCACATGAAGTAGGCGTAGCGGACCGAGGAGTCGGGGCCGCCGGAGACCGCCGCGAGTCCGGTGATCATCACGAGGTCGACGACGAGGGGCGTCGCGGCGCCCGCCACTCCGGTGACCGGACGGTGGTGGACCCACAGGAGCCGGCCGAAGGCCCACAGCAGGTAGGCGGCGAGGAGGCCGTCGAACCAGGCGCCGTAGGTGGCCGCCGCCGGGTGTCCTCCGGCGAGGAAGAGGGGGACGGCCATGCCCATCCGGATCCAGGCCACGCGGCGGGACGCCTGGGCCACCATGGCGCCCGTCTGTTCCTCGCGCCAGCGGGTGGTCATGGCGGGCCGCCGCTGCCGGGCGGCCCGGAGTCACCGTGCGGCTCGTTGTCGTCCGGCGTTCTGCGGCACAGCACGTATTCGACGGTAGTCCGGTGCCGCCGGAGGCGCCCGGCGGGTCCGCCGAGTGGCCGGGTGCCGTCCCCCCGGGCGACCGTCCGGCCGTGGGAGGAGAAGGCGAAAGGGACATGCGTAGCGTGGAAGCGCGTGGTTTCCCTGGCCGAGACGGCCGCGACGCGGTGAATACCGCGCATTCGGAAAGGACGGGTCCATGAAGGCTGCCGGTTGTTTCCTCGGCGGTGCCCGGGGTGCTTTCCCGGCGCTGCCCGCTCAGCGCTCCGTCCCGGCGGACGGACGGCCGGTGGGGTGGGTACGGGTGCGTCCCACCGCCCGCCGCTGCCCGCACCGCCGGGTCGGCAGGTGCCCGGGGTGCCCGGCCGCCCGGTGAGGGCGGTCAGCCCGCGTCGGGGGCGGGCGCTCCCGTGGTGCACGGTGCCGTGCGCGTCCTCGCAGTGCGGGTCCGCGGGCCCGGGCCGCCACCGCTCCGGCGCCGACGAGGGGCGCGGGGGCGTGGTCGACCTGGAGGGTCGCGTGGGTGATCCCGTACTCCTCGCGCAGCGTGGTCTGCAGGGCCCGGCGCACGCTGTGGCAGTCACCGCCGACCTCGACGATCACATGGGCGGAGAGCACGACGTCGCCCGAGGTGATCTCCCAGACGTGCAGGTCGTGCACCTCGACGACGCCCTCGTGGGTGGCCAGCCGGGCACCGATCGCGTCCGGGTCCGCCCCGGCCGGCGCGGCCTCCAGGAAGATCCGCCCGGGCCGCCCGGACGAGGGAGATCCCGGAGCGGAGCATCAGGGCGACGACGACGAGCGTGGCGACGGAGTCGGCGCGGGCGAAGCCGGTGAACATGACGACGGCGCCGGCCGCCGCGGTGGCGATGAAGGCGTACAGGTCGGTGATGATGTGCTGGAAGGCGCCCTCGACGTTGAGCGAGGAGCGGTTGGCCTTCGACATGCACCAGGCCGCGGCGATGTTGACGACCACGCCGGACAGGGCCGTGTAGAACATCAGCGCGCCGTCGACCTCGGGCGGGCTGACGAGCCTGCTGATCGCCTCGTAGGCGAGCCAGACGGACACCAGCAGCAGGGTCAGGCCGTTGGCCAGGGCGGAGAGTATCTCCGCGCGCTTGAGCCCGAAGGTGTAGGTGCCGCGGGCGGGGCGGGCGGCGAGCCGCATCGCCACGAGCGCCAGCACGATGGATGCGGCGTCGGAGAGCATGTGGGCCGCGTCGGACAGCAGCGCGAGCGAGCCCGCGGCCAGGCCGATGACGACCTCCACCGCCATGTAGACGACGATCAGCGCGAGCGCGATGGACAGCCAGCGGCGGTCGGCGTCCGGCGCCACTCCGTGGCTGTGCCCATGGCTGTGGTCGTGGCCGTGACCGTGGTCGTGGTGGGCGTGCTTTTCCCCGGTGTTACCGCGTCCCTTTTTCATGAACACCCCATCGAGTCGCGAACGGACAGAGGGAAGTGAAGCGTATGGGGAGCGCATTATGCAAAGGCTGCAATGGAGACGGTTATCGATAGCATTCCTCGTGAATACGGTTGTCGATTGCGTTGTCGTCTACGGCGGGGAAATGCCGCAACTCGCCGGATTTTCCCGGCGGTCCGGGCCCGGTGGAGGAAGTCCGCGGCGGGCGGCCCCCTTTGGGTCCGCAGGCACACCGGGCGTGCGTCCCGGGCGCGTTGGCGAGCGGGACGGGGGCGGGCCGCCGGAACCGCCCCCACCCCCGCTCTCACCCGGAGAAGCCGGTCACCTTCGCGGCGTGATCCGGACGATCAGCCGGACCACCTCGTCCGGCTCGGCCGGCGGGTCCTCGCCGAGGTACTTGTGCGAGAGCGTGCGGGGCAGCTCTTTCTCCGGGTCCTCGACGAGCTCGGCAGTGCCGCGGATGTCCACGGAGCGGTACGGGTTCGCCACGTCGAACACCGTGACGCTGATCCGCGGATCACGGGCCAGGTTCCGGCCCTTCTGGCGCCCCGCCGTGGTGGAGAAGAGCACCGTGTCGCCGTCCCGCGCGATCCAGACCACCGAGGTCTGCGGGGCGCCGTCCCGGCCGAGCGTCGCGATCGTGGCGAAGTTCTTCCCGTCCAGCAGTCTGCGCGTCTCCTCGTCGAACGTCACTGACACAGCTTCACCTTTCCTTGGGGATCATGAGTTCACCGAGTACGCAGAACGCGGGCGGGGGACGATGCCTTCCCGCTTCCCCGGAAGAGAAGTAGATCATCGGGATCCGGTCACGGCGCGTCGAGCACACCCGCGCCTCCCTCGAAGGCCCGCTGGTAATCGGGGTTGGCGATCGGGCGGGCGGCGTAGAACTCGTCCGGCAGATCGAAGGCGTCGACCAGCGTGCGGCCGTGCCCGGCCAGCCTGCCGAGGCACTGCTCGGCCAACTCCGGCAGAAGACCGGCCTGCTGGGGCGTCAGCACACCCGCGCTCAGCAGTTCCCCGCCGTACGCCTCGATCCGCCGGAGGGTGAAGAGCTGGTGCAGGTCGAGCAGCAGGACGCGGGCGTACGGGTCCTCGGCCCGTCGCGCCAGGGCGAGCAGCGCGGCGGCGGCGGAGCGCTCCGCGCGGGCGGTGACGGCGGCCAGCGCGGCGGGCGCGGCGGCGTTCCAGCGACGCAGGCCGTCCCCGGCCGGTGCCTCGCGCAGCCGGGTCCGGGCCCGGGCCAGGAGCCGGTGCTCGGCCACGTGCAGCAGGGCGCCGCGGACGGCCGGGTCGGCCGGTCCGCCGCCGCCGACGGTGGGCGGCGGCGGGGCGGCCTCGTCGAGCAGGAGCTCGGCGCCGGCCTTGGCCCAGACGGCCAGGTTGTCGCCCTCGGCCGTGATCAGGCCCTCGACGTCCATGGTGGCCGTGACGATGCCGTTCTCCGGGAGCAGCCCCTGGGCGCCGCAGCGCTCGCGGCACTCGGCCAGCAACTCCCGCGTCCGCCAGGTGATCCAGCCCTTGGCGACGGCCACTTGGCGCTCGGCGGCGGCCACGTCCGCCGGGTCGGTGCGGTCGCGCTCGGCCCACCGGGCGACGGTGACGCGGTGCAGCGCGGTCATCGCGTAGTGGGTGGCGAGCCCTTCCAACAGCGGGCCGTGGTGGGTGCGATGGGCCCACACCGGTACCGTGCGGTCCGGACGGGCGCCGGTGATCCGGCGGTGGTGCGCGTACCGGACGGCGATGGCCAGCGCCGCCCGTCCGCCGCCGATCGCGCTGGCCCCCATGCAGAGCTTGCCGACGGTGACCCGGCCGATGCTGGTGAGGAACCGCCGCCGCCTGCTGCCGAGCGCGCTGGTGAAGGTGCCGTCCTCGGCGAAGCGCCCGTGGTCGCCGGAGAGCAACGCCTCCTGGGGCAGCACCACGTGGTCGAAGGAGGTCAGGCAGTGGTCCACCGGGCTGCCGGGACGCAGCGGGAGCGGGCGCACGGTGACCCCGGGCAGTGTGCCGGTCCCGTCGGTGAGCGGGGTGAGGAAGAGGAAGACGCCCTGGTCCCGGCCGTCGGTGAGGAGGCGCGCCGCGACCACGGCCGTTTTCGGTCCGCCCGCCATGCTGGTGTTCGGCATGAACTTCCGGGCGGCGGGGTTCGGCGTGTGCAGGGTGAAGGTACGGTCCGCCCGGTTGTGGACGGCGGTGGTCTCCAGGGCCGCGGCGTCGTTGCCGTGACCGAGCTCGGTGCACAGGAAGGTGCCGATCCGCCGCAGGGAGGCGAACTCCCCGAGG
>NZ_BAAAXZ010000119.1:0-17062 GCF_039535865.1 Streptomyces thioluteus | reverse complement strand
ACATGGGTGCGCTCCTCGGCGGCCGGGTGGATCGCAGCCATTATCCCGGTGGACGGAGGGGACAAAGGGCGCGGCCCCGGCTCGTACGGATACGAGCCGGGGCCGCGCCCTCGTGCGAGGCGGAGGAGCCGGTCAGAGACCGATCTCGGTCTCGAACTCGGCGGCCTCCAGGATCGCCTTGACCGTCGTCAGGTAACGGGCCGCGTCGGCGCCGTCCACCAGGCGGTGGTCGTAGGAGAGCGTCACGTACGTCATGTCGCGGACGCCGATGGTGGTGCCCTCCTCGGTCTCGATGACCACCGGGCGCTTGACGGTGGCGCCGATGCCGAGGATCGCGACCTGGTTCGGGGGCACGATGACCGTGTCGAACAGCGCACCGCGCGAGCCGGTGTTGCTGATCGTGAAGGTCGCGCCGGACATCTCGTCCGGGCTGATCTTGCCCGTGCGGACCTTGCCCGCCAGCTCCGCCGTCTTCTTGGCGACGCCCGCGATGTTGAGGTCACCCGCACCCTTGATGACCGGGGTCATCAGGCCCTTCTCCGAGTCGACGGCGATGCCGACGTTCTCGGAGTCGAAGTAGGTGATGGTGCCCTCGTCCTCGTTGATCCGGGCGTTGATGACCGGGTGGGCCTTCAGCGCCTGGACGGCGGCCTTGACGAAGAAACGGCATCGGGGACAGCTTGACGCCCTCGCGGGCGGCGAACGCGTCCTTGGCCTTGCCGCGCATCTTCATGATCTTGGTGATGTCCACCTCGATCACGGAGCTGAGCTGGGCCTGGCCGTGCAGCGCCTTCATCATGTTGTCGGCGATGACCTTGCGCATGCGCGGCATCTTGACGGTCTGACCGCGCAGCGGGGACGCGGCCAGGGCCGGGGCCTTCGGCGCGGCGGCGGCAGCGGCCGGAGCGGCGGCCGGGGCAGCGGCAGGCGGCCTTGGCGGCCTCGGCGGCGGCCAGGACGTCCTGCTTGCGGATGCGGCCACCGACACCGGTGCCCGCGACCGTGGACAGGTTCACGCCGGACTCGGCGGCGAGCTTGCGCACCAGCGGGGTGACGTAAGCACCGTCGGTCGCCGGAGCGGCCGGGGCGACCGGAGCCTTCGGCGCGACGGGGGCCGGAGCCGGGCGGCCGGGGCCGGAGCGGCGGCAACCGGAGCCGGGGCGGCCGGCGCGGGGGCCGGGGCGGCGACCGGAGCCGGAGCCGGCGCGGGGGCGGCGGCCGGGGCCGGAGCAGCGGGGGCAGCGGCAGCGGCCGGAGCGGCACCGGCGGCACCGATCACGGCGAGCTTGGCGCCGACCTCGGCGACCTCGTCCTCGCCGACGAGGATCTCCAGCAGGACGCCGGCGGCCGGGGCCGGGATCTCGGTGTCGACCTTGTCGGTCGAGACCTCGAGCAGCGGCTCGTCCTCGGCGACCTCCTCACCGACCTCCTTCAGCCAGCGGGTGACGGTGCCCTCGGTGACCGACTCCGCCCAGCGCGGGCAGGACGACGTCGGTGCCGGTGGCGGCCGGCAGCGGCCGGGGCCGGAGCGGCGGGGGCCTCGGCGACGGGCGCCGGGGCCGGAGCGGCCGGAGCCTCGGCCACGGGGGCCGGGCGGCGGCGGGGGCCTCGGCGGCAGCGGCCGCCGGAGCCGGGGCGGCAGCGGGCGCACCCGTGCCGTCGTCGATGATCGCCAGCTCCGAGCCGACCCTCGACCGTCTCGTCCTCGGCCACCTTGATGGAGGCGAGGATGCCGGACGCGGGGGCGGGGATCTCGGTGTCGACCTTGTCGGTGGAGACCTCGAGCAGCGGCTCGTCGGCCTCCACTCGCTCACCTTCGGCCTTGAGCCAGCGGGTGACGGTGCCCTCGGACACGCTCTCGCCGAGCGCCGGCAGGGTTACGGAAACCGCCATGGTGCGGTTGCTCCTTACGAGTAGTGCGGATGGTGGTGCGCTCGGGACTCAGTCGTGCGAGTGCAGCGGCTTGCCGGCCAGGGCCAGGTGGGCCTCGCCGAGGGCCTCGTTCTGCGTCGGGTGCGCGTGGATCAGCTGCGCGACCTCTGCGGGCAGCGCCTCCCAGTTGTAGATGAGCTGGGCTTCGCCGACCTGCTCGCCCATGCGGTCGCCGACCATGTGGACGCCGACGACGGCACCGTCCTTGACCTGGACGAGCTTGATCTCGCCCGCGGTCTTCAGGATCTTGCTCTTGCCGTTGCCCGCGAGGTTTGTACTTCAGGCTGACGACCTTGTCGGCGCCGTACAGCTCCTTGGCCTTCGCCTCGGTGATACCGACGGAGGCGACCTCCGGGTGGCAGTACGTGACGCGCGGCACGCCGTCGTAGTCGACCGGCACGGGCTTGAGACCGGCCAGCCGCTCCGCCACCAGGATGCCCTCCGCGAAGCCGACGTGCGCGAGCTGGAGGGTCGGGACCAGGTCACCGACGGCCGAGATGGTCTCGACGTTGGTCCGCATGTACTCGTCGACGAGGACGTAGCCGCGGTCCATGGCGACCCCGGCCTCCTCGTAGCCCAGGCCCTGGGAGACCGGGCCACGGCCGACGGCGACGAGCAGCAGCTCGGCCTCGAAGGTCTTGCCGTTCTCCAGCGAGACCTTCACGCCGTCGGCGGTGTACTCCACGCCGGAGAAGCGGGAGCCCAGGGAGAAGTTGATGCCGCGCTTGCGGAAGGCGCGCTCCAGCAGCTTGGAGCTGTTCTCGTCCTCGACCGGGACGAGGTGCGGGAGCGCCTCGACGATGGTGATGTCGACGCCGAAGGACTTCCACGCGGAGGCGAACTCGACGCCGATGACGCCGCCGCCCAGCACGATCGCGGACTTCGGCACGCGGTCCAGGACCAGCGCGTGGTCCGAGGAGATGACGCGGTCGCCGTCGATGGTCAGGCCCGGCAGCGACTTCGGCACGGAGCCGGTCGCCAGCAGGACGTGGCGGCCGGTGATGCGCTGGCCGTTGACGTCGACGGAGGTGGGGGAGGACAGACGGCCCTCACCGGTGATGTAGGTGACCTTGCGCGAGGCGACCAGGCCCTGCAGACCCTTGTACAGGCCCGAGATCACGTCGTCCTTGTACTTGTGGACGCCCGCGATGTCGATGCCCTCGAAGGTGGGCCTTGACACCGAACTGGGCGCTCTCGCGCGCCTGGTCGGCGACCTCACCGGCGTGCAGCAGAGCCTTGGTGGGGATGCAGCCGCGGTGCAGGCAGGTGCCGCCCAGCTTGTCCTTCTCGATCAGGGCGACGTCCAGACCCAGCTGGGCACCCCGCAGCGCAGCGGGCGTAACCACCGCTACCGCCTCCGAGGATCACTAGGTCGAAAACGGTGCTGGCGTCGTTCGCCACGTCACGTCCTCCATGCATGGGTACGCCGTTGCCGGTCGTCGGTGACGGGCGGCGGCTGTCGTTCGGCCGCTTTGCTTCGGCCTGTGATTACGGGGGCCCTGTCCTGCCGAGACAACATCTTCGCACTTGTTGACGGGGGGCGGGACGCCGGGCCGGTGGCTGGGGGGCGACTGATGCGTCACCTTCGGCGGTTACTCGCGCGTATCGGGAGCCTGTTGCCGGTGTGCGGGCGGGGCGTTCGTCGAGAGGCGAACGGGGTGGGTTGGGTGGTGTGGATTTGCCCCGGTCCCGCCCTTTCACCATTCTCCCGGGGCTCCGCCCCGGGGCCCGGCACCGCGCTCCGCGCGGTGAGCGGTGCTCCGCGCGGTGGGTGGGGGCGGGGCTCCGCCCCTGCGCCCCGGCGGGGGCTGCGCCCCCTGCGCCCCGCTTCCGGGGCTCTGCCTCTGGACTCCTGCCGGGGCTCCGCCCCTGGTCCCCGTTCGGGGCTTCGCCCCGGGCCCCGCAACCGCGCTCCGCGCGGTTGTCCTCAAGCTCCCCGGAGGGGGCAACCCCCGGACGGGCTGGACTGGCGCGCCCGCGCCTGAAATCCAGCCCGGGCGCACCATGCGGCCCGCGCTCCAAATCCGGCGCGGGCGCGCACTTCAGCCCGTCCGGCGCTTGAGGACAGCGCCCGCAGGGCGCTGATGGAGCCCGCGTCGGCGGACCCGGCGGGGTGCAGGGGCGGAGCCCGCGACCTCTGCGCGGAGCGCAACCCCGGCCCACCGCCCGGAGCGCAGCCCCCGCCCCCACCGCCCGGAGAGCGGTCCGGGGCCGGGGCCCCGCCCCGGGAAATGGTGAAGAGGGCGGGGCGGGGAGAGAACCCCTACCCGGTCAGCCCAGGTCGCCCTCGGCCGTCCGCTCCGCGAGGCGGACCAGCGTCCGCACCGCCGAGCCGGTTCCACCCTTCGGGGTGTAGCCGAACGGCGGCGCTCTCGTGGAACGCCGGGCCCGCGATGTCCAGGTGGGCCCAGGTGATGCCCTCGCCCACGAACTCCTGGAGGAACAGACCCGCGATCAGGCCGCCGCCGTTGCGGACGCCCATGTTGGCGATGTCCGCGACCGGCGAGTCCATGGTCTTGCGCAGCTCCGCGGGCATCGGGCATGGGCCATGCCTGCTCGCCGGCCTCCTCGGCGATCTCGTATCAGCGCGGTGCGGAACGCGTCGTCGTTGGCCATCACGCCGAAGGTGCGGTCGCCCAGGGCGAGCACCATGGCGCCGGTGAGGGTGGCCACGTCCACGATCGCGTCCGGCTCCTCCTCGGAGGCGCGGGTCAGCGCGTCGGCGAGCACCAGGCGGCCCTCGGCGTCGGTGTTGAGGACCTCCACCGTCTTGCCGCTGTACATCTTCAGGACGTCGCCCGGACGGGTGGCGGTGCCGGAGGGCATGTTCTCCGCGAGGGCCAGCCAGCCCGTCACGTTGACCTTCAGGCCGAGGCGGGCCGCGGCCACCACGGCGGCGAACACGGCGGCGGCGCCGCTCATGTCGCACTTCATGGTCTCGTTGTGGCCGGCCGGCTTGAGGGAGATGCCGCCCGAGTCGTAGGTGATGCCCTTGCCGACCAGGGCGAGGGTCTTCTCGGCCTTGGGGTGGGTGTAGGCGAGGCGGACCAGCCGCGGCAGGTTGGCGGAGCCCTGGCCGACGCCCATCAGGCCGCCGTAGCCGCCCTTGAGCAGCGCCTTCTCGTCCAGCACCTCGACCTTGAGGCCGAACTCCTTGGCGGCCTCCTGGGCGAGCTGGGCGAAGGATGCCGGGTAGAGGTCGTTGGAGGGCATGTGATCAGGTCGCGGGCCCGGTTGACCTCGGCGGCGACGGCGGCCGCGCGCTCGGCGGCGGCCTTGAAGGCCTTGTCGCGGGGCTTGGCGCCGAGGATCGCGGCCTCGGCCAGCGGCTCGCTCTTGCCGCCCTTGACGGCCTTGCCGTTGCCGTCGGTGCGGTACGCGGTGTAGGCGTACGCGCCCAGCAGCACGCCCTCGCCGATCGCCGCGGCGTCCTCCGCGCCGGTCACCGGCAGGGCGAACGCGGCCTTCTTCGTGCCGGACAGGGCACGGGCCGCGGAGCCCGCGGCGCGGCGCAGCGCCTCACCCTCGTAGTCGTCGCCCTTGGCGGGGACGCCGCCGAGGCCGACCGCCACCACGACGGGGGCCTTGATGCCGGCCGGTGCCGGGAGCTTGGTCACTTCACCCTCGTCGCCGGTGGCGCCGAGGGTCTCCAGGACGGCGGCCAGCTTTCCGTCGAAAGCCTGGTCCACGGCTTCGGCGCCGGGCGCGGCCACGGGCCCCTTGGGGCCCTTGGCGATGCCGACGACGAGGGCGTCCGCACGCAGCGTCGCCGCACTGGAGGTGCTGAGAGTGAGAGCAGTCACGGTGGTGGGTGTCCCTACTTCCGTCGATTTCCTGCGATGTTCCTCGATGAGAGCGCAGCGGGACCGGGCCGGCCGCACTCCGCGCATCGTATGCGCCGGGTCCTCGCCGCCGGTTTCGGGCCTCGGGGCTGGCAGGAGCCTATCCCCGCGCGGTCGTTCAGCCCAGGGCCAGTACGGTCAACGCGCTGGTCGCGGCCGTCTCGGCCAGCGCGCCGAAGACATCGCCGGTGACCCCGCCGAAGCGGCGGCGGCAGTGGCGCAGCAGCAGTTCGGCGGCGAGGAGGGCGGCGAGCACGGCGGCGGCGGTACGGGCCGGCCCGTACGGTCCGAGCGCCGTCCCGGCCGCGGCGGCCGCGCAGACCGCGACGGCGAGCACGGCGACGGCGGCGCGCGCGGGGACGACGCCGGCCACCGCGGCGCCGAGGCCCTCGGGGCGGGCGGCCGGGACGCCCGTGCGGGCGGCGAGGGTCAGGGCGCAGCGGGCGGCGAGGCCCGCGACCAGGGCGGCGAGGAAGCCGTGGGCGCCGCCGGCGGCGTACTGCCCGGCGAGCACGGCGACCTGGCCGAGGAGGACGAACACCAGGGTGATGACGCCGAACGGGCCGATGTCCGACTGCTTCATGATCCGCAGCGCGTCCTCGGCGGGCTTCCCGCTGCCCAGGCCGTCGGCGACGTCGGCGAGCCCGTCGAGGTGGAGGCCCCGGGTGAGCACGGCGGGCAGCGCGGCGGCGGCCACGGCGGCGAGCAGGGGACCGGTGCCCAGCAGCAGGAGCAGCCAGCCCGCGGCCCCGGCCGCGGCGCCGACCGTCAGCCCGGCGAGCGGCGCGGCGAGCATGCCGCCGCGGGCGGCGGACCGGTCCCAGCGCGTCAGGCGCACGGGCAGTACGGTCAGGGTGCCGAAGGCGAACCGGAAGGCGTCGGCGGGCGTGGCAGGGGAAGGGGCGTCGGTCATCGCGGGGGAGCCTATCCCGCCCTCCCCGGCAGGCCGGCGGCTGTGCACATCAAGCCCGTCAGGGGCGGGAGTTCGGGAGCGCGGAGTCCGATGGAACACTGGCTTGACCGCAACATCGTCGAGCCGGGCAAGCTGCCCCTGCTGCTGGCGCTGGCCGCGTTCGTGCTGACCTTCCTGGTCACCCGGGTCATCACCCGGCTGATCCGGGCGGGCAAGGGCCCGTTCCGCAACATCCGCCCCGGCGGGCTGCACGTCCACCACGTCGTACCGGGCGTCGTGCTCATGGTGATCGGCGGGTTCGGCGCGGTCGCGGCGGGCCGGCACGGGCTGGGCGCGGTGGTCTCGGCGGTGCTCTTCGGGACCGGGGCGGGGCTGGTGCTGGACGAGTTCGCGCTGGTCCTCCACCTCGACGACGTCTACTGGACCGAACAGGGGCGCAAGAGCGTCGAGCTCGTGGTGCTGACGGCCGCTCTGGTCGGACTGGTGCTCGCGGGGTTCTCCCCGTTCGGGGTGAACGAGCTGACCCCGGACGAGCTGCAGAGCCGCAGCATCGTGGTGACCAACACCCTGATCAACTTCCTCGTCGCGCTGTTCGCCCTGGCCAAGGGGAAGCCGCGGATCGCCCTGATCGGCGCGGTGGTCCCGCTGGTCGCGCTGATCGGCGCCGTCCGGCTGGCCCGGCCGGGCTCGCCGTGGGCCCGGCGCTTCTACCGGCACCGGCCGCGGGCCCGCCGCCGCGCGCGGGTGCGCGCCTACCGGCACGACGCCCGCTGGGCGGCGGTCCGCAACCGCCTTCACGACCTGGTGGCGGGCGCTCCCGACCGCTGACCGCCGCTGCGGAACCGGTCGTCGCGCGGCTTCCCGCGCCGCCGGAGCGCATCCTCCGTCACGCCGAGCACCAGGATCGCCACCACCGCGGCGATGTGTTCCTTGCCCGCCAGATTGGGCTTGACGAGCACCTCGGCCACCATCGCCAGGACCACCGCGCCGCAGGTGAACCGGGCGCGGTAGCGCCAGCACACGTACACCGCCAGCCCGACGACGGCCGCCGACGGGCCGGTGTCGATCACCTTGGCCGCCTCGGGCGGCAGCCCCAGCACCCCGGGCCCGAGGGCGATGGCGAGGCGCGCGTACATCGTCCCGGCGAGCGTGGCGAGGTAGGCGACGGCCAGCAGCCGGAGGCGGCCCAGGCAGATCTCGGCGATGCCGAAGACGACCAGGACCTGCGCCAGGGCCCCCCACACCGGCAGGTCCAGGGCGGGGACGAAGAGCGACAGCGGGGTCCGCAGCAGCGCGAGCCACCAGGGCAGTTCGGCCCGTACCGAGCCGATCAGCTGGACGGGCCGGTAGCCCCAGGACTGGTTCTGCACGACCTGGAAGGCCGCGGTGAGGACGACCGCCGAGAGGGTCAGCGGAATCGCGCGGAGCCGGTCGCGGGCGATCGCGTCCCGTACGGTCGCGGCGAGCGGGCCCCACTCGGTGCGCGCGGCGCGTCGCAGCGCCGCGCGGTTCATCGTTTGCTCTCCAGGTGCTTGCGGTTCAGCCACTTGGGCAGGCCCGGCGCCTCCAGGAAGCCCTCGGCGCGGGCGCTCGCGATGCCGATCCGCAGCAGGTCACTGCTCTTCTCGAACAGCATGAAACGAGGCTCCCAGATCGGCCGGTACTTCGCATTTGCACGGTAGAGCGACTCGATCTGCCACCAGCGGGAGAAGAAGCTCAGCAGCGAGCGCCAGGCCCGCAGCACCGGGCCGGCCCCCAGCCGCGAGCCGCGCTCGAAGACCGAGCGGAACATCGCGAAGTTCAGCGACACCTGGGTGACGCGCAGCTCCTTCGCCCGCTGGAGCAGCTCGATGACCATGAACTCCATCAGGCCGTTCTCGGAGTCCCGGTCCCGGCGCATCAGGTCCAGGGACAGGCCCTTGGGGCCCCACGGGACGAAGCTCAGCACGGCACGGAGCTCGCCCTTGCCGTCGTGGCACTCCAGCATCACGCAGCGCCCGTCGTCCGGGTCGCCGAGGCGGCCCAGCGCCATGGAGAAGCCGCGCTCGGTCGCCCCGTCCCGCCAGTCGTCGGCGCGGCGCAGCAGTTCGGCCATCTCCTCCTCGGGGATGTCCTCGTGCCGCCGGATCCGCACCGTGTACCCCGCGCGCTTCACCCGGTTGTACGCCTGGCGGACGGTGCGCATCGCGCGGCCCTCCAGGGTGAACTCGGAGGTGTCGACGATGGCCTCGTCGCCCAGTTCGAGGGCGTCCAGGCCGTGCCGGGCGTAGACGGTGCCGCCCTCCTCGCTCGCGCCCATCACCGCGGGGATCCAGCCGTGCGCGCGGGCCTCGGCCAGCCAGGGCTCGATCGCGCCGGGCCAGGCCTCGACGTCGCCGATCGGGTCGCCCGAGGCCAGCGAGACCCCGCCGACCACCCGGTAGGTGACGGCGGCCTTCCCCGAGGGGGACCACACGACGCTCTTCTCGCGGCGCAGCGCGAAGTAGCCCAGCGAGTCGCGGTCGCCGAAGCGGTCGAGGAGGGCGCGCAGCCGCGACTCGTCCTCGGCGGTCAGCGGGTCGGTGGCGCGGCGGGAGCGGAACGCGGCCCACACCACCAGGATCAGCAGCACCGTGCTCATCACGTTGATGACGACGTTGACCCAGTCCGGGGTGTCGATGCCCGGGAAGTGGCTGTCATTGCCCACCAGGAAGATCAGCCGCCGGACGCCGTAGCGCCAGCGCTCCCAGAAGGTGGACGGGTGCGCCTGGTTGGTGACCGTCACCAGCAGCGCGGCGATCAGCGAGGAGACCAGCAGACCGGCGACGGCGACGGCCGCGGCGAGCCGGGGGTTGGAGCGGTCGCCGATCGCGTAGAACTCGCGGCGGCCCACCAGCAGGGCGGTCACGAACAGCGCCGTGATCACCACGGAGAACCAGTTCTGGCCGTGCGCCCGGAACTCCGGATACGCCATCAGCAGCGCGAGCAGCAGCAGGAGCACCCCGGCGAGGGCCAGGTTGAGGATCCAGGCGGCCCGCTTGCGGCGGCGCAGCGTCACGGCCATGAACAGCGACACCACGGCGGAGGTGAAGCTCGCCTCCAGCAGGTACGGCGTGAAGTAGTCGTCCACGGCGTGCCGGCGGATGCTGGCCCCGAAGGACACCCACACCGCGCTGAGCAGGTTGATGAAGGCAACCGCACGCACATACCACACGGCGAAGGCTGCGGCGCGCCGCGGCCAGGGGCCGCCGCGCGCCTCGTCATCCGGAGTCAAGCGGAGTTCTCCCGGTTCCCATGAAGAGTGATCGTCTGGGGATGCGCACGGGGCTGCCTCCGGACCCTGCTGCCGGTGACCTCAGGGGCGCTCGGGGAGCTCCGCCGCCAGGGCCGCGGCCGCCTGCACCAGTGGCAGGGCGAGCAGCGCCCCCGTTCCCTCGCCCAGTGTGACGCCGTGATCGAGCAGAGGGTTGAGTGCAATCCGGTCGAGTGCCTTCGCCTGGGCCGGGTCGCCGGCGTTCTGCCCGGCGAGCCACCAGTCCGGGGCCCGGAAGGCGATGCGCTGGGCGACCAGCGCGCAGGCCGCGGAGACCACGCCGTCCAGGATCACGGGCGTGCGGCGCACCGCGCTCTGCAGCAGGAAGCCGGTGATCGCGGCCAGGTCCGCGCCGCCGGACGCGGCCAGCAGCTCCAGCTGGTCGCCGAGCGCGGGCCGGGCCCGGCGCAGGGCGTCGCGGATCGTGGCGCACTTGCGCATCCAGGCCAGGTCGTCGATGCCGAAGCCGCCGCGGCCGGTGACGACCGAGGCGTCCGTCCCGCACAGCGCGCCGATCAGCGTGCCGGCGGCCGTCGTGCCGCCGATGCTCAGGTCGCCGAGGACGACGAGGTCGGTGCCGGAGTCCGCCTCCTCGTCGGCGACCGCCATGCCGGCCCGGAAGGCCCGCTCCGCCTCCTCCGCGGTCAGCGCGTCCTCGACGTCGATCCGGCCGGAGCCGCGGCGCACCCGGTGCCGGATGACCTCCTCGGGCAGCAGCTCCGGGTCGCAGTCCACGGCCATGTCGACGACCCGCAGGCCGGCGCCGAAGCGGCGGGCGAGGACGGCGGGGGCGCTCTCGCCCTCCAGGGTGGCGCGCACCAGCTCGTACGCGCCGCCGGCCGGGCCGGCGGAGACGCCGAGGGCGGCTACGCCGTGGTCGCCGGCGAAGAGGATCGCCTTCGGCCGTTGGACCGGCTTCACCGGCACGCCGCCCTGCGCGGCGGCGAGCCACTCCCCGATCTCGTCCAGGCGGCCGAACGCCCCCGGCCGCGGCCCGAGCCGCGCGCGCCGCTCCTCGGCGTCGCGGCGCACGCCGGCGTCGGGCCGCTCGATCAGCGTGGCGAAGTCATCAAGATTCAGACCGCTCATCCGCGACACACTACCCCTGCCGGGGGCTTGTATTACGGGGTGTTGTGGGCAGGTGGGGGTGGTTGTGCCCCGGCCCCGCCCTTCCACCGTTCCTCCCGGGGCCGCGCCCCTCGCCCGCCCCCGCGCGCCGCCGGCCGGCCGGGGCTCCCCGCCGGGCCCCGCGACGCGGCTGGCTGTGCCGCGTTCGTCCTCGGATGCCGGACGGGCTGGATTCGGGGCTCCGCCCCTGGCCCCTGCAAGCGGCTTCGCCGCTTGTCCTCAAGCGCCGGACGGGCTGCTTGTCGCGCCCGGGTACGGATCCAGCCTGTCCGGCGTCCGAGGACAGCGCCCGGAGGGCGCTTCGGGGGCCGGGGGCGCCCGGGGAGGCGGGGAGAGGGCGGGGCTGGGGCAACCCCCGTACCGGCCTGCGCGCGGCTAGCCGCGCAGCCGCACCGCCTGCCCCGCCACCACCATCAGCACCTGCTCGCACTCCCCGGCCACCCCCGCGTTCAGCCGCCCCAGCTCGTCGCGGAAGCGCCGTCCCGACGCCGTGGCGGGCACGACCCCGGAGCCGACCTCGTTGCTCACCGCCACCACCGTGCGCCGGGTGGCCCGGACGGCCGCCACGAGCGCGGCCATCCGCTCCGCCAGCGCCGTCGCGCCGCCGTTCGCCCACCGTTCGTCGTCCCACGCCCCGACGGAGTCCATCGCGTCGGTGAGCCACAGGGCCAGGCAGTCGATCAGCAGCGGCGGGCCGTCGGCCGTCAGCAGGGGGACGAGGTCGCAGGTCTCGGCCGTGCGCCAGGACGCGGGGCGGCGCTCGCGGTGGAGCGCTATGCGGGACGCCCAGTCCCGGTCCCCTTCCCGCGTGCCGCCCGTCGCGACGTAGAGGACGTCCGGGAAGGACTCCAGCCGCCGCTCCGCCTCCACGGACTTGCCGGAGCGGGCCCCGCCGAGGACCAGCGTGCGCCGCGGCACGTCCGGCACCGCGTGGTAGTCGCCCACGGTCACCCGAACTGCCGTCGCGCACCGCCCGCGCCCCGGCCGCGGCCAGCCGGCGGTGCAGCTCGCCGCCCGGCGGCACGTCGTGGTCGAGGTGCACGGCGAGCACGTCCGTCGTCGCCGTCACCGCGCCCGTCTCGCGCAGCCGGGCGAGCGCGTCGGGCCGGCCGACGACGTCCAGCAGGACGGCGTCGTACGGAGGGGAGGACGCGGCGGAGAGCCCGGCGGGGGCGCCGCCCGGCGGCAGGTACAGCAGCCGGTCGCCGTCCGGCCCCGTCACCTCGTAGCCCGTGCCCGGCGCGTCCAGGGCCACCGCCCGCACCCGGTGTCCGCTGATCACCGACAGCTCGCGGCCGTCCGGCACCCGCCCCGGCGCCGGCAGCCCGGCGGGGAACTCGACGGCCGGGCCGTCGTGCGGGTGGGAGAGCAGCACCTGCCGCACCCCGCCGATCGACCGGCCCGCGCGGGCCGCGGCGAACGGCCGGGCCGGGGGTGAGGTCGAACAGCAGCGCGCCGTCGACGAGCAGGGCGGTCGCGGCCCGGGCGTCCTCGCCCACGGCGGTGGCGCAGGCGGCGCAGGGGCAGCCGGGGCGCGGCAGCCCGTCGGGGGCTCCGGTGCCGAGCAGTGTCAGTTCCACGCCCCGATCGTCTCGCGTCCACGGACCGCGGGCGCGCCGGGATCACCCTTTCTCGCCCGGGCCGCGCCGCCTAGGCTGCGACGGGTCAGCGCACAAGCGGCGAACGAGAGCCCGAGGAGTCGTACATGGCGTGGGTGTGGCGGTTCGAGAAGACCGACGGCACGGAGACGGCTCCGCCGGTGGAGCCGGAGGAGTTCACGACGCAGGGCGACGCGGAGTCCTGGATCGGGGAGGAGTGGCGTGCGCTGCTCGACGGCGGCGTGGACCAGGTCCGCCTCTTCGAGGACGGCAAGGAGGTCTACGCCGCGCCGATGAGCCTGCACGGCGCGGCCGACGCGGGCTGACCGCCGGGCCGGGGCCGGCCGGGGCCGGGGCGTCAGCCGCCCCGCACCCCGCACAGGTGCAGCAGACCCGCCACCGCCCGGTACGGATCCGTCCGCCCCGCGCGTTCCTCCGCCGCGAGGACGGCGTCCAGGGCCGGGCCCTGGACGCCCGGGCCCGGCCGTTCCGTGAACACCCGCACCCCGTACCAGGACCGCAGCGGCGCCCCGATCCCCGCCAGCGTGGCCGTCAGCGTCTCCCGCCGGTCGGCGCGCACCCGCGCGCCGGACGACGGGTCGACGGAGTGCGGGGAGTCGAAGGCGGCCAGCGCCGCGTCCCAGTCACCGGCCAGCCCGGGGCCCGCAGCGCCAGCGCGTCCGCGTTGCGGACGACCAGCGAGAGCAGACCGCCGGGCGCGAGCACCCGGGCCAGGCCGGCCAGCAGCGGGTCCGGTTCCTCTACGTGCATCAGCACGCCGTGGCACAGCACGATGTCGAAGGCCCCCGGGGTGAAGTGCACCCCCGTGTCCCGCCCGTCGCCCTCGATCAGCCGGACCCGTTCGCGGATGCCGGCCGGCTCGGCGGCCAGCGCCGTGCGGACCGCCGCGACGGGTCGCGGCGTCCGCCTCCAGCGCGGTCACCTCGTGCCCGGCGCGGGCCAGCCGCAGGGCCTGGGTGCCGTGGGCGAGGCCCACGTCCAGGACGCGCAGCCGCCGCCCGACCGGGAAGCGGCTGCCTATCTGCTCGTCGAGCTGCCGGCCGACGAGCTCGTGGCGGACCGTGTTCCGTAGACCGTCGAAGCCCTCGGAGGGCCCCCACGCGGACTCGCTCAGGGCTTCTCCCCGCGCTTGACCTTCGGCTTGGGCAGCCGCAGCGGCGCATCTGGAGGGTGCGCATCAGCGCGTAGGGGATGGCGCCGCGGGTGTTCTCGTCGGGGAAGCGCTTCTTGAGCGCCTTCCGCAGGGTGACGGCGGTGAAGACCGAGTTGGCGACGATCAGCAGGATGACGACCATCCACAGCAGCAGCACGTACTGCTGGAACGCCCCCCGGTGATCATGCTCAGGACGAGGATGACCACCGCGAGCGGCAGGAAGAACTCGGCGACACGAGTACCGCGCGTCCACGAAGTCGCGCACGAAGCGGCGGACCGGGCCCTTGTCGCGGACCGGCAGGAACCGCTCGTCGCCATTGGCGAGCGCCTCGCGCTGCCGGGCGAGGTCGGTCCGGCGGGCCTCGCGGGCGCGCTTGGACGCGTCCTTGCCCTTGCCGGCGGTGGAGGTACTGGCCAGGCTGCGGCGCTGCGAGGAGGCCTCGCTGCGCTGGGCGTGGGGCGGCCCTTGGGGGCCTCGGGGTGACGGGGGCTGCGGCTCGTCCGCGGTCACCTTGGCGGTGGCCTTCGCGGACTGCTCTTCCTTGGAACGGCTTCGGAACACGGAACCCAAGGGTACGGGGTTCCCCGGGGTGGGCCACAGCCTTCCCGGGAACGATGTGGGCACGGTCCGGGCGGGCGGGCCCCGCCGGCCTCGGGGGACCGTCTACTCCTCCGGCCGGAGGAGGGCGCCCTCCTGATCGTCCTGGAGGAGGAGCGCATCGGCGCCCGGACAGTGCGGTAATGGGGACGGGCCCCGTACTGTGGGTTCTGTTAGGTGTGATGGAGCCGAAGCCCGAGCTAGTCGGTCAGAAGGGGGCGCGCGAGGCCCATGAGCGGTGTCATGAAGCGTATGGGGATGATTTTCCGCGCGAAGGCCAACAAGGCCCTGGACCGGGCCGAGGATCCGCGCGAGACCCTCGACTACTCGTACCAGAAACAGGTCGAGCTGTTGCAGAAGGTGCGCCGGGGCGTGGCCGACGTCGCCACCTCCCGCAAGCGCCTGGAGCTCCAGCTGAGCCAGCTCCAGGGACAGTCCTCGAAGCTGGAGGAGCAGGGCCGCAAGGCGCTCGCGCTGGGCCGCGAGGACCTGGCGCGCGAGGCGCTCACCCGCCGCGCCGCCCTCCAGCAGCAGGTCAGCGATCTGGAGACGCAGCACCAGACCCTCCAGGGCGAGGAGGAGAAGCTCACGCTCGCCTCCCAGCGCCTCCAGGCCAAGGTCGACGCCTTCCGCACCAAGAAGGAGACCATCAAGGCCACCTACACCGCCGCCCAGGCCCAGACCCGGATCGGCGAGGCGTTCTCCGGCATCTCCGAGGAGATGGGCGACGTCGGCATGGCCATCCAGCGGGCCGAGGACAAGACGCAGCAGATGCAGGCCCGCGCCGGTGCCATCGACGAGCTGCTCGCCTCGGGCGCCCTCGACGACCCGACCGGCACCGCCAAGGACGACATCACCGCCGAGCTGGAGCGCCTGTCCGGCGGCAACGACGTCGAGCTGGAGCTCCAGCGCATGAAGGCCGAGCTCGCCGGCGGCGGCGCCGCCAAGCCCGCCATCGAGGGCGGTCAGCAGCAGGCGGCGCAGCAGCCGCAGGACCGGCCCGACTTCAACAAGCGCTGACGGAACGGGTGGAGGCGTCATGATCGTCCGCATCATGGGGGAAGGCCAGTGGAAGCTGGCCGACAGCCACTTCACCGAGCTCAACAAGCTGGACGACGAGCTCCTCGACGAGATGGAGAGCGGCGACCGGGAGGGCTTCCGCCGGACCCTGGGCGCCCTCCTCGAAGCGGTCCGCCGGCTCGGCAGCCCGCTGCCCGACGACGCCCTGGAACCCTCCGAGCTGATCCTGCCCGCGCCGGACGCCTCCCTGGAGGAGGTCCGGCAGATGCTCAGCGACGACGGCCTGCAGTCCCCGGCTGACACCCGCCCCGCGCGCCCCTCCCGCCGCCCGCGACGGGGCGCGCGGGACGTCCCCCCGACGGATGCGATGACCACCCTCGCCGTCTCCGGCTTCACCCGGCCGCAGCGCTGGCTGCGCGCCCACCCCGTCGCCGCGAACGCCCTGCTGGCCTCGGGCGTGTTCGCCACCATGCTGATCGGCGCCCTCCTGGGGCGGGACGCGAGCCGCAGCCCGCTCGCCCCCGGCTACGTCCTGCTGGCCCTCCTCGCCGCCATCGCCCTGGTGGCCCGCCGCCGGGCGCCCCGCCTGGTGCTCGCCGTCACCTCCGCGTTCTCCGTCGCGCCGGCGCGGCGACCGCCGCGGACGGCGCCCCGACGCACCCAGATCGCCACCTCCGCCGTGGTCGCGCTGTAACACCGTCGCCGCCCGCACGGAGCGCCCCACCGCCTGGCGCATCGCGGCCGTGGCCGTCACCGCCCTCACCGGCGCGGTGATGCTGGTCGGCCCGCAGCCCCTGGTACGCGGAGGAGAACCTGGGGCTCTTCGCCTGGATGGGCATGGCCGCCGCGGCCCGGCGACGCGGTCCGCAGCCGGCGCGCGTACGTCCGCCGCCGTCGAGGAACGCGCCCTGCGGGCCGAGCGGTCCCGCGAGGACGAGGCCCGCCGCCGGGTCGCCGAGGAGCGGATGCGCATCGCCCGTGAGCTGCACGACGTCGTCGCGCACCACATCGCGCTCGTCAACGTCCAGGCGGGCGTGGCCTCGCACGTCCATGGACAGCCGTCCGGACCAGGCCAAGGAGGCGCTGGCGCACGTCCGCGAGGCGAGCCGCTCGGCGCTGGGCGAACTCCGCGCCACCGTCGGCCTGTTGCGCCAGTACGGCGACCCCGAGGCGCCCCACCCAGCCGGCGCCCCGGCCTCGCGGCGCTCGGCGGGCTGGTGGACGGCTTCGCCCGGGCCGGCTGCCGGTGGACGTCGCCCTCGTGGGCCCGGCCGGCGCGGGCACCGGCGCCGACCGGGTGCCCGACGTCGTCCGGCCCGCTGCCCGCCGCCGTCGACCTCACCGCCTACCGGGTGCTCCAGGAGGCGCTCACCAACGTCCGCAAGCACGCCGGCCCCGGGGCCCGCGCCGAGGTGGCGGTCCTGCGCGCGCCCGACGGGCTGGTGCTGACCGTCCTCGACGACGGGACGGGCGTGGCGGAGGGAGCCGAGGCCGGCGCCCCCGGGCGGCGGGCACGGCCTGGTCGGCATGCGGGAACGGGTCGCGGCCCTCGGCGGCACGATCGA
>NZ_BAAAXZ010000118.1:0-16919 GCF_039535865.1 Streptomyces thioluteus | reverse complement strand
CCAGGCCCGAGGTGGTGCGCCGGGGCGAGGGGATCTGCGAGTCCACCGTCAGTGCCTGGACCTCCGCCACCAGGGGGCGGCGGCCCTCCAGGGTGACCGTCAGACAGGTGCCCGGGACGGGCTCGGCGCGCCGGGTCAGGAAGAGGCCGCTCGGGTCGGCCAGACCGGTGATGCCCTCGTCGTGCAGCTCGAAGCAGCCGACCTCGTCCGTCGCCCCGTACCGGTTCTTCACTCCGCGGACCAGGCGGAGCCGGGCGTGCCGGTCGCCCTCGAAGTGCAGGACGACGTCCACCAGGTGCTCCAGCAGGCGCGGGCCGGCGATCGCGCCGTCCTTGGTGACGTGGCCGACGAGCAGCGTCGACATCCCGCGCTCCTTGGAGGCGCGGATCAGGGCGCCCGCCACCTCGCGCACCTGGGCCATGCCGCCGGGGGCGCCGTCGATCTCCGGGGAGGCGACCGTCTGCACCGAGTCCATGACCAGCAGGGACGGCTTGACCGCGTCGAGGTGGCCGAGAACCGCCGACAGGTCCGTCTCGGCCGCGAGGTAGAGGTGCTCCGAGAGCGCGCCGATGCGGTCGGCCCGGAGCCGGACCTGGCTCGCGGACTCCTCTCCCGTCACGTACAGCGTGCGGTGCTCGGCGGAGGCGGACTTCGCCGCGACGTCCAGCAGGAGCGTGGACTTGCCGACGCCCGGCTCGCCCGCCAGCAGCACCACCGCGCCGGGCACCAGACCACCGCCCAGCACCCGGTCCAGCTCGGGGACGCCCGTGCCGCGCGCCGTCGCCTGCCGCCCGTCCACCTGGCCGATGGGCACGGCGGCGGACGTCACCCGGCCGGCCGCCGTCGTGCGCACGGCAGGGGAGCCGTACTCCTCGACCGTGCCCCACGCCTGGCACTCGGGGCAGCGGCCGAGCCACTTGGCGGTGGTCCAGCCGCACTCCGTGCAGCGGTAGGAGGGCCGGTCCTTGGACGAGCGGGAGGTACGGGCAGCAGCCATGCGGGTCACCGTAGCGGTAGCCACTGACAGCCGGAGCCCGGCCGCTGTGACAGGTCACATCCCCCGTACGGGGTAAAACCGGGTGAGTGGCGCGAATGGGTCGGCGCCGTCGGCCTACGGTCGCCGGGATGACGACGAGCAGCCACGTCCCCTGGGTGCCGCACCTCGACGGCCTGTTCACCTACTGCCTCTCCGCGCTCGGCGACACGGGGGCCGCCACCGCGGCGCTCGGCGAGGCACTCGCCCACGCCGAGCGGCGCGCCGACCGCGCGCCCGCCGGCCGCGCGCTCCGGCCCTGGCTCTACGCGCTGGCCCGCTGGGCCTGGCTGGGCCGGCGCGGCCCCTGGCCCGCCGCGGACCACGCCTGGCCCGAGGCGCTCGAACTGGCCGTGCGGCACGGGCTCGCGCCCCGGGAGGTCGCCGCCGTCCTGCGGCTCGACCCCGGTGCGGCCCGCGCGCTGATCTCCAGCGGCGCCTGCGAGGTCGAGCGGGCCCGGTTCGCGCTCGCCGTCGCGGAACGGGGCGGTTGCCCGGCGCTCGCGCGCCTCGCGCACGGCCCGCGGCGGGTGCTCGTCCGGCACGTGGACGAGTGCGCCGGCTGCCGGCGCACCGCCGAGCGGGCCGCCGCGGGCTCCTGGCCCGGGACCAGCGCCTCCGCGGCGGTCCCGCCGCTGGTCGGGGCGCCGCCCGTCGAGGAGGTGCGCGCGGCCATGGGGCGCTGCGCCGGAGGGCGCGGGCCGCGCTACGGCCGGGACGGGTTCCCCCGGCCGCCCCGGGACCGCGCGGGCCGGCGCAGCCGGCTGCGGTACGGGGCCGTCACGACCACCGTCGTCGCGACCGTGGTCGCCGCGCCGGCGCTGGCCCTGTGGGCCGCGTGCCGGGGCGTTCCGGCGGGCGTCCCCGACGGGGCCTCGGCCCCCTTCGAGGACACCGGCGACGCCCTGGCCCCCGGCCGCCTGACGGTCACCGCCCGGCAGCGCGGGGAGGACACGCTCGTCACGCTCACCGCGATGGGGGGAGAGGTCCGCTGGTCGGCGACGGCGGACGCGCCGTGGCTGCGGCTGAGCGGGGTGGACGGCGTGCTCCGGCCCGGGCGGAGTGTGACGGTCACCGTGTCCGCGGACGGGGAGCGGGGACGGGGGTGGGGGTGGGGGCGGGTGGTGCTGATGCCGGGGGGTGCGGTGGTGAGACTGCCCCAGCCCCGCCCTTTCTCCGTTTCCTGAGGGCGCGGCCCCCAGCCCCACAGATCAGCCCGTCCGGCGTTTGAGGACAACCGCGCGGAGCGCGGTTTCGGGGGGCCAGGGGGCGGAGCCCCCGGTGGGGTGGCGCAGGGGCGCAGCCCCACGGAAACGGTGAAAGGGCGGGGTGGGGCTCCCCCGTCAGCAACCGGCCGGCTCCGCCGGATCCGCCGGATGCGGAGCCATCGGCAGCAGCGAAGCCATCCGCTCCTCGCACAGCTCCACCAGCCGCGCGTACGCCCGCGGCCCCATCATCTCCACCAGCTCCGCCCGGTAGCTCTCGTACACCGCCTTGCCCGCCCCGTGCGCCGACCGCGCCGAGGTGCACCACCAGTGCAGGTCGTGGCCGCCCGGGCCCCACCCCCGCCGGTCGTACTCGCCGATCGAGACCTGGAGGACCTTGGTGTCGTCGGGCCGCTCGATCCAGTCGTACGTCCGCCGGACCGGCAGCTGCCAGCAGACGTCCGGCTTGGTCTCCAGCGGCTCGCGGCCCTCGCGCAGCGCCAGGATGTGCAGCGCGCAGCCCGCGCCGCCCGCGAAGCCCGGACGGTTCTGGAAGATGCAGGAGCCCTTCCAGCGGCGCGTCTGCCGCTCGTCGTCCTCGTCGAGCTGGGTCCACCCCGGGCCGGACGGGTCCGTCCCCACCTCGTGGAACTGCCAGATGTCCGGCGTCAGCCGGGCCACGTGGCCGGCCACCCGCTCCTCGTCCTCCTCGTCCGAGAAGTGCGCGCCCAGCGTGCAGCAGCCGTCGTCGGCCCGGCCCGCCTTGATGCCCTGGCAGCCGCTGCCGAAGACGCAGGTCCACCGCGACGTGAGCCAGGTCAGGTCGCAGCGGAAGACCTGTTCGTCGTCGGCCGGGTCGGGGAACTCGACCCATGCGCGCGCGAAGTCCAGCCCGACCTCGTCGGGGACCACCGGATGCTTGGAGGACTTCGCCTTCTTCGTCTTTGCCACACCTCAAGCCTATGTGTCCCCACCGGCCCCAGTAGCGTGCTCGGCATGAGACTCGGTGTCCTCGACGTGGGTTCGAATACGGTCCACCTGCTGGTGGTGGACGCACACCCGGGCGCGCGCCCGCTGCCGGCCCACTCCCACAAGGCCGAACTGCGCCTCGCCGAGCTCCTCGACGGCTCCGGCGGCATCGGGGAGAAGGGCGTCGAGTGCCTGGTCCGGGTGATCGGGGAGGCGCTGGAGGCGGCCGAGGACAAGGGCGTCGAGGAGGTCCTGCCGTTCGCCACCTCCGCCGTCCGCGAGGCGGCCAACGCGGACGCCGTCCTCGCCCGGATCCGCGAGGAGACGGGCATCGCCCTGCCGGTGCTCAGCGGCGAGACGGAGGCGCGGCTCACCTTCCTCGCCGTCCGCCGCTGGTTCGGCTGGTCCGCGGGCCGGCTGCTCGTCCTCGACATCGGCGGCGGCTCCCTGGAGATCGCCTACGGCATGGACGAGGACCCCGACTCCGCCGCCTCCCTCCCGCTCGGCGCCGGCCGGCTGACCGCGGCCCGGCTGCCCGACCCGCTGCCGGACCCCGAGGACGTCCGCGCCCTGCGCCGCCACGTCCGCACCGAGATCGCCCGGGTGGTCGGCGGCTTCACCCGCGTCGGCTCCCCCGACCGCGCGGTCGCCACCTCCAAGACCTTCAAACAGCTCGCCCGCTTCGCCGGCGAGGGCCCGCGCGACCGGCGCACCCTCAGCCGGAAGTCGCTGGCCGCGTGGGTGCCCCGGCTCGCCGCCATGACCCCGCAGCAGCGCGCCGCGCTGCCCGGCGTGTCGGCGGGCCGCGCCTCCCAGCTGCTCGCCGGCGCCCTCGTCGCCGAGGCCGCGATGGACCTGTTCGGCGTGGACGAGGCCGAGGTCTGCCCCTGGGCCCTGCGCGAGGGCGTCATCCTGCGGAGGCTGGACCACCTTCCCGCGGTAGCACCGGACCACCTGCCCGCCGCGTGAGGGGCGGTCGTACGCTGTCCCTCGTGACAGAGCCAGTGGTGCGGATCCCGGACGCGAAGGTCGCCCTGTCCACGGCCTCGGTCTACCCCGAGTCCACGGCGACGGCCTTCGAGATCGCCGCCCGGCTGGGCTACGACGGCGTCGAGGTCATGGTGTGGACCGACCCCGTCAGCCAGGACATCGACGCCCTGCGCCGGCTCTCCGACTACCACCGGATGCCCATCCTGGCCGTCCACGCGCCCTGCCTGCTGATCACCCAGCGCGTCTGGTCCACCGACCCCTGGGTCAAGCTCCAACGGGCCCGCGCCGCGGCCGAGAAGCTCGGCGCCGGCACCGTCGTCGTCCACCCGCCGTTCCGCTGGCAGCGCTCCTACGCCCGCGACTTCGTCCGCGGGATCTGGCGCATGGCCGACGAGACGGACGTCCGCTTCGCGGTCGAGAACATGTACCCCTGGCGCTACCGCGACCGCGAACTGCTCGCCTACGCGCCCGACTGGGACGTCACCAAGGACGACTACCGCCACTTCACGGTCGACCTCTCGCACACCGCCACCGCCCGGACGGAGGCGCTCGACATGGTCGCCCGGATGGGCGACCGCCTCGCCCACGTCCACCTCGCCGACGGCAACGGCTCCAACAAGGACGAGCACCTGGTCCCCGGCCGCGGCAAACAGCCCTGCGCCGAGCTGCTGGAACAGCTCGCGGTCAGCGGCTTCGACGGCCACGTCGTCATCGAGGTCAACACCCGGCGCGCCATGTCGGCCGCCGAACGCGAGGCCGACCTCGCCGAGGCGCTCGCCTTCACCCGGCTGCACCTCGCCTCCCCGACCGGCGCGGCCCGGCCGTGAGCCCGCCGGAACCGCAGAGCCCGCCTCCGCGCCGCCGCGGCCGTCCGTCCCGCGCCGAGGCCGGCGACGGCCCCGGGGCGCGCGAGCGCATCGCGGCCGCCGCCCGGGCCGAGTTCGCCGAGCGGGGCTACGACGGGGCGTCGATCCGCGCCATCGCCAAGGGCGCGGGCGTGGACCCGGCCCTCGTCCACCACTACTTCGGCCCCAAGGAACGGGTCTTCGCCGCCGCCGTCGAGCTGGACTTCGCCCCCGCGCTGGCCGCCCCGGGCGTGGTGCTGGAGGGCGGCCGGGAGGACGTGGGGGAGCGGCTGACCCGTTTCGTCCTCGGCGTCTGGGAGGACCCGGCGACCCGGGAGCAGCTGCGCGCCATCGTCCGCTCGGCCGTCGCCAACGAGGCCGCGGCCGAGGTCTTCCGCGAACTCGTCACCGAGCGGCTGATGCTGCCCATCGCCGGCCGCCTCGGCGTCCCCGACGCGCGGCTGCGCGCCGAGCTGGCGGCGGCCCAGCTGGTGGGCGTGGCCCTGCTCCGCCACGTGATCAAGGTGGAGCCGCTGGCGTCGGTGGACTTCGAGGACGTGGTGGCGCGGGCGGCGGCCCGCGGTGCAGGCGCACTTGCTGGGCTGATCTCCGGTGCGTCTCGCATGGCGGAAACCCTGTCCGGATCTTGGATCTTGAGCGTAGGCTCGAAGGACCAGCCGCATCCCGGAGGAGTGCAGCACATGCGCCAGCTGAGGTCCCGCACCGTCACCCACGGCCGCAACATGGCGGGCGCCCGCGCCCTCATGCGGGCCTCCGGTGTAGCGAGCGAGGACATCGGCAAGCCGATCGTCGCCGTCGCCAACTCCTTCACCGAGTTCGTGCCGGGGGCACACCCACCTCGCGCCGGTCGGCCGCATCGTCTCCGACGCCATCCTCGCCGCGGGCGCCGTCCCCCGCGAGTTCAACACCATCGCCGTCGACGACGGCATCGCCATGGGCCACGCCGGGATGCTCTACTCCCTGCCCTCCCGCGACCTGATCGCCGACTCCGTCGAGTACATGGTCGAGGCGCACTGCGCCGACGCCCTGATCTGCATCTCCAACTGCGACAAGATCACGCCGGGCATGCTGATGGCCGCGATGCGCCTCAACATCCCCACCGTCTTCGTCTCCGGCGGCCCCATGGAGGCCGGCCAGGCCACCCTCGTCGACGGCACGGTCCGCAAGCTCGATCTGATCAACGCGATCGTCGACGCGGTGAACGAGAACGTCTCCGACGAGGACGTCCTCCGCATCGAGGAGAACGCCTGCCCCACCTGCGGCTCCTGCTCCGGCATGTTCACCGCCAACTCGATGAACTGCCTGACCGAGGCCATCGGCCTCTCCCTGCCGGGCAACGGCTCCACCCTCGCCACCCACACCGCCCGCCGCGCGCTCTACGAGAACGCGGGCCGCACGGTCGTCGAGATCACCAAGCGCCACTACGAGCAGGGCGACGACTCCGTCCTGCCGCGCTCCATCGCCACCCGCGCGGCCTTCGAGAACGCCATGGCCCTCGACATCGCCATGGGCGGCTCCACCAACACGATCCTGCACCTGCTCGCCGCCGCGCAGGAGGCCGAGCTCGACTACGACCTGAAGGACGTCGACGCCGTCTCGCGCCGCGTCCCCTGCCTCGCCAAGGTCGCCCCCAACGTCGCCCCCGGCGGGACGTACTACATGGAGGACGTGCACCGCGCCGGCGGCATCCCCGCCATCCTCGGCGAGCTCCACCGCGCCGGGCTCCTCAACGAGGACGTGCACAACCGTCCACTCCGCCTCGCTCGCCGAGTGGCTCAAGTCCTGGGACGTGCGCGGCGGTTCGCCGTCCCCCGAGGCCGTCGAACTGTTCCACGCCGCGCCCGGCTGCCGGCGCTCGGCGACCGCCTTCTCGCAGTCCGAGGCGCTGGGAGAGCCTGGACCTCGACGCGGCCGGGGGCTGCATCCGCATCCGCCGGGCACGCGTACTCGAAGGACGGCGGGCTGGCCGTCCTCAAGGGCAACCTCGCGGTCGACGGCTGCGTCGTGAAGACCGCCGGCGTCGACGAGTCGATCTGGGACCTTCGAAGGCCCGGCCGTCGTCCTGCGAGTCCCAAGACGAGGCCGTCGACAAGATCCTCCGGAAGCAGATCAAGGAGGGCGACGTCGTCGTCATCCGCTACGAGGGCCCGCGCGGCGGCCCCGGCATGCAGGAGATGCTCTACCCCACCTCGTTCCTCAAGGGCCGCGGCCTGGGCAAGGCGTGCGCCCTGGTCACGGACGGCCGCTTCTCCGGCGGCACTTCGGGCCTCTCGATCGGCCACGCGTCGCCGGAGGCGGCGTCCGGCGGAACGATCGCGCTGGTGCGGGACGGGGACCGGATCCGCATCGACATCCCCGCGCGGTCGATCGAACTCCTCGTCCCGGAGGAGGAGTTGGCGTCCCGCCGGGCCGCACTGGGCGGCGTCTACGCGCCCGCGGACCGCGACCGCAAGGTCTCGGCGGCGCTGCGGGCGTACGCGGCGATGGCGACGAGCGCGGACCGGGGCGCGGTGCGGGACGTGAGCCGGCTGGGGTGAGTTCGCCCCTGGCCCGCCCTTTCACCGTTTCCCGCAGGGGCTGCCGCCCCTGCGCCACCCCGCGGCGCGCTGCCGCGCGCGGGGGCCCGCGCTCCGCGCGGTGAGCGGGGCTTCGCCCCTGCGCCCCCCCGGCGCCCCCTGCCCGGGGCTTCGCCCCTGGCCCCCGAAGCGCCCTGCGGGCTCCCCCAGAGGGGGGTACCCCCAGTCCTCAAGCGCCGGACGGGCTGGATTTGCGCCGGGCGTGCACTATTCAGCCCGTCCGGCGCTTGAGGACGAGCGGCGGAGCCGCGATACGGGGTCCGGGGCGGAGCCCCGGAAGTGGGGTGCAGGGGGCGCAGCCCCCGCCCACCGCGGCGCAGCCGCGCTGCGGGGCCGAGGGGCGCAGCCCCTGCGGGAAACGGTGAAAGGGCGGGACCGGGGCACAACCCCTCACCGCCACCGCGCAGGATCCCGCACCCCCACCCCGAACACCGTCCCGTCCGGCGCCGACCCGAACGCCCTCCCCCGTGCCACCACCGGCGCCGGCACCTCCCCCGCGAACCCCCGGTCCGGCCCCGCCGGCCGCGCCCGCGTCTGGCCGAGCAGCGACCCGCGCTCCGCGTCCACCGCCGTCAACCGGCCGTCCGCCGCCGAGAAGTACACCCGGCGCCGGTCCGTGACCAGCGCCGACGCATTGGACACCGAGGTCTCCAGCTTCCACAGCCGTCGCCCCTGCTCCGTGTCCACGGCAGTGAGCCCGCCGCCCCCGGCCACGCCCCCGGCCAGCAGGTAGACCACATCGCCGCGCGCCACCGCGCTCGCCGTGTACAGCGGCACATTCAGCGGAACCCGACGTTCCCGCCGCGCCGCCGGGTCGTAGCGGACGACGGCGGACACCCGGTTCTCCCGGTCCGTCGCGGTCAGATGGAGGCCGCCGTCCGTACGGGCCCCCACCGCCTGCAGGGTCCCGTCCGCCGTCCACTGCCAGAGCGTGCGTCCGGTCGCCGGGTCGACGGCCGCCACCTGGGTGCGCCGGTCGTCCGGCGCCGGGCCGACCGCGTAGACGGGCCCGGTGCCGTACGAGGAGAGGACGGGGTTGCGGAACCCGGGGATCCGGCGCTGCCAGAGCTCCCGGTTGCTCCGCGCGTCCAGCGCGGTCACCGTGCCGTCCCCGGCGACCAGCAGGAGCGCGTCGCCCGCGGGCAGGACCCGCGCCGTGTACCGCGACACGTCCCGGGTCCAGCGCGTGCTGCCCGAGGCGGCGTCGAGGGCCAGCAGCTCCCGGCCGTCCGCCGACAGCACGTGGACGAGCCCCCCGCCGACGACCGGCGCCCCCGTCGGCACGGCACTGCCGGACCGTACCGGCGCCGCCGGGCGCCGCCAGACCACCCGGCCGTCGGGCGCGTTCATACGGACCGCGAGCAGTCCGGGCGCCGAGCAGAAGAGGCCGTCCTCCCCGTAGGCGCAGGAGCCCGCCCGGCCCTTGCCGAGGGAGGTCTGCCAGGGCTGCCAGGCCGAGCGTGCCGCGGAGGAGGCTCGCGTCTGCAGCGGCTCGCTCCCGGAACCGGCCCGGTTCACCGCCCAGCCGGCGCCCACACCCAGTGCCACCACGACGAGCGCCCCGACGGCGAACCACGAGGTGCGCCGCCACCGGGAACGCGGCGCGGACGGACCGCGGAAAGCGGAATCGGAAGCCGAACGGGAGTGCGTCACCGGCGTGTCCGCCCGCTGCCACCGCTCCGGAAGGGAGGGACTGGACGGACCGGCCGGACGGGACGAACGAGGCGGCCGCGACGTGTACGCCGCCGACACGTCCGGCAGCCGCGGCACGGTGGGCCGCTCGTGCTCGGCCAGCGCCGGCAGCCGGGACATGATCGCGTCCGGCGTCGGCCGGTCCGCCGGGTCCTTGGCCAGGCAGTCCCGCAGCAGCGGCACCAGGTCGGCGGGCACCTCCGCCAGGTCCGGCTCGTCGTGCACCACCTGGTACGCGACCAGGTACGGACTGTCGGACTCGAACGGCCCGCGCCCCGTCGCCGCATGGACCAGCAGCGAGGCCAGCGCGAACACGTCCGCCGCCGGCCCGACCTCGCGCGGCCGCTGGAACTGCTCGGGCGCCATGAACGGCGGCGTGCCGACCAGCTTCCCCGTCTCGGTCCGCAACTCGCTGTCGTACGGGCGGGAGATGCCGAAGTCGATGACCTTCGGACCGTCATCGGCGAGCAGGACGTTGCTGGGCTTGAGGTCCCGGTGCACGACCCCGGCGCGGTGGATGTCGCGCAGCGCCTCCGACAGCCCTGCCGCCAGCCGCCGGACCGCGTCCGGGGAGAGGGGGCCGTGCTCCTTGATGTACGAGGCGAGGGTGGGGCCCGCGATGCACAGCGTGGCCATCCACGGCCGCTCGCAGTCCGGGTCGGCGTCCACGACCGGCGCGGTGAACGCCCCGCTCACCCGCCGGGCGGCCGTCACCTCCTGCCGGAACCGCGCCCTGAACTCCGGATCCGCCGCGTACTCGGCGTGCACCACCTTGACCGCGAGGCGCAGCCCCGACGGCGAGTGCGCCAGATGCACGACGCCCATGCCGCCCGAGCCGAGACGTCCTTCCAGGCGGTACCGACCGGCGTACTCAGGATCCTCCGCTCCCGGTCCGTTCCCGGTGTCGCGCAGCGGCGGCATTCCCCACCCCCGTTGTCCTCTCGGCCGCACAGGCGGCGTGCGGAGCCTAGTCGATGGGACGCCGGATCCCCGGGAGGGCGTGCCGGGCCTTGCTAGCCTGCGCATGTCATTCAGCCGTCAACAACAGTCTGCTGACGGTCGTTTTGGAACGGGGGAAGACGCTCCATGACCAATGAAGAGATCCTCGACGGGGCCGCAGCGCCGGAGGACGGGGCCATCGCGACGGAAGGCGCCGCACTGCGGGCCGCCGACCTCGCCTCGTACGCCATCGCCCCCGGCTACCAGGTGAACGTGCGCAGCGGCCCCAGCACCCGCAACCCCGTGGTCAGGACCCTCCCGAAGGGCTCCCGGGTGCAGATCCGCTGCCAGACCCGCGGCGAGAACGTCTCCGGCCCCTGCGGCACGACGAACATCTGGGACAACATCGGACCGGGGCAGTACATCTCCGACTCCTATGTGAAGACGGGCAGCGGTGGCTTCGTGGCGGACAGCTGCTCCTGATAATCGGGACATGAGTGGAGAGCGCCCCCCGGCCCCGGCCCCCGAGCCGATCCGTTTTCTTCGGTACGACCTGGGTCGAGCACGGCGGCGGCTACGCACTGCGCCGCGTCTGCGTCGCCGTGGGCGGCCTGGCCGCCGCGGTCGCGGGCGCCCTCCTCCTGCGCCCTCGGCTACGAGGGCCTGGCCATCGCCAAGGTCGGCGGTCTGGTGAACGTGCTCGTCGCCGGGGCGGTGGCCATCTGTACGGCCCTGGCCTTCCGCCGCACCTGGGAGGGCTTCGTCCGGCGCCCGGACCCGGGGCGGGACGAGGCCGTGGAGCGGTCGGCCGCGGGGCTGACGGCCATCGGGTTCGTCGGGGTCCTCCTGGCCTGGTCGCTGCGCGCGCTCCAGGAGGCACCGGGGGAGCAGTTGCGCCGGCGGGAGTACGAGGGGGGTGGGCATGAGCACCCCTGAACCTCGTGTAGAGTTCTTCGAGTTGCCACGGCGTCCGCGAGGAAGCCGGGGCGGCGTTTCACGCCAGCTCGGCGGGATCCACTACTGCACGGCCCCTGAACGGGATGAATTTCGGCATGCCGGAATTCGGTCCGAGACTCCGATTAGGAGTCGCCGGGGAAATCCGCTAAAGTAGTGATCACGCCGGAAGGCGCGAAACACCCCGCTCCAACAGGGGGCCGGAAACGGAATTCGGACCGGAAACGGAACGGAAAACGGATCTGGTAAGGTTGGAAACACCGAAGGGAAGCGCCCGGAGGAAAGCCGAGACCGAGTCTCGGTGAGTACGAAGGAAGCGTCCGTTCCTTGAGAACTCAACAGCGTGCCAAAAGTCAACGCCAGACTATAAAACAACCCCGTCCCGGCCGTTCGGTTGGGATGAGGTTCCTTTGAAAAACACAGCGAGGACGCTGTGAACGGCCGGGCTTATTCCGCCCGGCTGTTCCGCTCAACGCGAGTGTTGAACCCGATTACGGGTACACATTCACGGAGAGTTTGATCCTGGCTCAGGACGAACGCTGGCGGCGTGCTTAACACATGCAAGTCGAACGATGAAGCCCTTCGGGGTGGATTAGTGGCGAACGGGTGAGTAACACGTGGGCAATCTGCCCTGCACTCTGGGACAAGCCCTGGAAACGGGGTCTAATACCGGATATTACCTTCGAGCGCATGCTTGAGGGTGGAAAGCTCCGGCGGTGCAGGATGAGCCCGCGGCCTATCAGCTTGTTGGTGGGGTGATGGCCTACCAAGGCGACGACGGGTAGCCGGCCTGAGAGGGCGACCGGCCACACTGGGACTGAGACACGGCCCAGACTCCTACGGGAGGCAGCAGTGGGGAATATTGCACAATGGGCGAAAGCCTGATGCAGCGACGCCGCGTGAGGGATGACGGCCTTCGGGTTGTAAACCTCTTTCAGCAGGGAAGAAGCGAAAGTGACGGTACCTGCAGAAGAAGCGCCGGCTAACTACGTGCCAGCAGCCGCGGTAATACGTAGGGCGCAAGCGTTGTCCGGAATTATTGGGCGTAAAGAGCTCGTAGGCGGCTTGTCGCGTCGGATGTGAAAGCCCGGGGCTTAACCCCGGGTCTGCATTCGATACGGGCAGGCTAGAGTTCGGTAGGGGAGATCGGAATTCCTGGTGTAGCGGTGAAATGCGCAGATATCAGGAGGAACACCGGTGGCGAAGGCGGATCTCTGGGCCGATACTGACGCTGAGGAGCGAAAGCGTGGGGAGCGAACAGGATTAGATACCCTGGTAGTCCACGCCGTAAACGTTGGGCACTAGGTGTGGGCGACATTCCACGTCGTCCGTGCCGCAGCTAACGCATTAAGTGCCCCGCCTGGGGAGTACGGCCGCAAGGCTAAAACTCAAAGGAATTGACGGGGGCCCGCACAAGCAGCGGAGCATGTGGCTTAATTCGACGCAACGCGAAGAACCTTACCAAGGCTTGACATACACCGGAAACGGCCAGAGATGGTCGCCCCCTTGTGGTCGGTGTACAGGTGGTGCATGGCTGTCGTCAGCTCGTGTCGTGAGATGTTGGGTTAAGTCCCGCAACGAGCGCAACCCTTGTTCTGTGTTGCCAGCATGCCTTTCGGGGTGATGGGGACTCACAGGAGACTGCCGGGGTCAACTCGGAGGAAGGTGGGGACGACGTCAAGTCATCATGCCCCTTATGTCTTGGGCTGCACACGTGCTACAATGGCCGGTACAATGAGCTGCGATGCCGTGAGGTGGAGCGAATCTCAAAAAGCCGGTCTCAGTTCGGATTGGGGTCTGCAACTCGACCCCATGAAGTTGGAGTTGCTAGTAATCGCAGATCAGCATTGCTGCGGTGAATACGTTCCCGGGCCTTGTACACACCGCCCGTCACGTCACGAAAGTCGGTAACACCCGAAGCCGGTGGCCCAACCCTTGTGGAGGGAGCCGTCGAAGGTGGGACTGGCGATTGGGACGAAGTCGTAACAAGGTAGCCGTACCGGAAGGTGCGGCTGGATCACCTCCTTTCTAAGGAGCATATAGCCGACTGCAGACAAACGTTCTGCACGGTTGCTCATGGGTGGAACGTTGACTATTCGGCACGATGGGTGAGGGTTCGCTAGTACTGCTTCGGCGTGGAACGTGAATGTGAACTGGTCGTGTCGGGCACGCTGTTGGGTGTCTGAGGGTACGAGCGTGAGCTTGTTGCCTTCTGTACTGGCCCCGGTAAAGGTCTGCTTCGGCGGGTTGTGACGGGTGGCTGGTCGTTGTTTGAGAACTGCACAGTGGACGCGAGCATCTGTGGCCAAGTTTTTAAGGGCGCACGGTGGATGCCTTGGCACCAGGAACCGATGAAGGACGTGGGAGGCCGCGATAGGCCCCGGGGAGCTGTCAACCGAGCTGTGATCCGGGGGTGTCCGAATGGGGAAACCCGGCAGTCGTCATGGGCTGTCACCCGCTGCTGAACACATAGGCAGTGTGGAGGGAACGCGGGGAAGTGAAACATCTCAGTACCCGCAGGAAGAGAAAACAACCGTGATTCCGGGAGTAGTGGCGAGCGAAACTGGATGAGGCCAAACCTATGGCGTGTGATACCCGGCAGGGGTTGCGTCGTGGGGGTTGTGGGATCTCTCTTCTGTCGTCTGCCGGCGACAGGACGAGTCAGAAACCGTAGTGATAGGCGAAGGACATGCGAAAGGTCCGGCGTAGAGGGTAAGACCCCCGTAGCTGAAATCATTGCGGCTCGTTTGAGAGACACCCAAGTAGCACGGGGCCCGAGAAATCCCGTGTGAATCTGGCGGGACCACCCGTTAAGCCTAAATATTCCCTGGTGACCGATAGCGGATAGTACCGTGAGGGAATGGTGAAAAGTACCGCGGGAGCGGAGTGAAATAGTACCTGAAACCGTGTGCCTACAAGCCGTGGGAGCGTCGCACAAGGAGCTTGCTTCTTGTGTCGTGACTGCGTGCCTTTTGAAGAATGAGCCTGCGAGTTTGCGGTGTGTTGCGAGGTTAACCCGTGTGGGGAAGCCGTAGCGAAAGCGAGTCCGAATAGGGCGGTTGAGTAGCGCGCCCAAGACCCGAAGCGGAGTGATCTAGCCATGGGCAGGTTGAAGCGGAGGTAAGACTTCGTGGAGGACCGAACCCACCAGGGTTGAAAACCTGGGGGATGACCTGTGGTTAGGGGTGAAAGGCCAATCAAACTCCGTGATAGCTGGTTCTCCCCGAAATGCATTTAGGTGCAGCGTCGTGTGTTTCTTGCCGGAGGTAGAGCACTGGATAGGCGATGGGCCCTACCGGGTTACTGACCTTAGCCAAACTCCGAATGCCGGTAAGTGAGAGCGCGGCAGTGAGACTGTGGGGGATAAGCTCCATGGTCGAGAGGGAAACAGCCCAGAGCATCGACTAAGGCCCCTAAGCGTACGCTAAGTGGGAAAGGATGTGGAGTCGCAGAGACAACCAGGAGGTTGGCTTAGAAGCAGCCACCCTTGAAAGAGTGCGTAATAGCTCACTGGTCAAGTGATTCCGCGCCGACAATGTAGCGGGGCTCAAGCGTACCGCCGAAGTCGTGTCATTGCAGTACATACCCCCAACGGGGACTGTGATGGGTAGGGGAGCGTCGTGTGCCGGGTGAAGCAGCCGCGGAAGCGAGTTGTGGACGGTTCACGAGTGAGAATGCAGGCATGAGTAGCTGATACACACGTGAAGAGGAGAGGAGGAACACGTCGCTGTCGCAACCCCGATTGACCAAGGGTGTTCCTGGAGTCATAGCTGATCTGCGCCATGAGGTACAGTCAGAGGACGTAGGCCGTGTCCGACAGGTCGTACGTCCGATGGACAACCGGTTGATATTGGCCGGTACCGGCTTTGACGAACGCCCAATATCGAATCAGGCGATGCTCACTAGTCCGTGAAGCCGTCCTGGACCTTCGGGAAAGGGAAGTGGTGGAGGCCGAACGGACCAGACTTGTAGTAGGTAACGCGATAGGGGCGTGACGCAGCGCACGGAAGTCCAGATCGCAGCTCTCGCCGTGCGGTGGTCTGCCCGGTGGGAAGGGTACGGGTAGTCGGCTCGTGATGGTAGGTAAATCCCGTCACAACGTAAGCGATGAGACCTGATGCGAGCCGATTGTGGTGAAGTGGTATGATCCTACCCTGCTGTGCGAGGAAAGTCCTCTAGCGAGTTTCATGCGGCCCGTACGCCTAACCGACTCAGGTGGTCAGGTGGAGCGGACTCATATCCGAGGCAGTTCGAGGTGAACTATGGTTAAGGCAACTCGGTCAAAGTGACACAGCTAACTCGGGAGCCGAGAGAGAAGCGATGGCCATCCGTCTGTGATGAGTCTATGCACCGTTGCTAGCCGCCCACCTTGTGTGCTCGGTGGCCATGCAGACGCAACCATCGAGCACCAGCGAGAAGAAAAGGGGCGACTGTATACTACAAACAAACACCAGAGTCCCGTGCGAAGCTCAGCTAAGGCGTATGTATACGGACTGACGCTGCCGGTGCTGCGAACGGTTAGCGGGACCGGTTAGCTGGATTCGTCCAGCGCAGCTGAGATACTTAAGCGCCAGTAAACGGCTGGTGGTAACTATAACCATCCTAAGGTAGCGAAATTCTTGTCGGGTAAGTTCCGACCTGCACGAATGGCGTAACGACTTTCCGACTGTCTCCAACCCTAGGCCACGGTGAAATTGCACTAGCGAGTTAAAGATGCTCGTTTCGCGCAGCGCAGACCGGAAAGACCCCGGGACCTTTACTATAGTTGATATTGGTGTTCGGTTCGGCTTGTGTAGATAGGTGGGAGACTGTGAAGCATGCACCCAGTGTGTGTGGAGTCGTCGTTGAAATACCACTCTGGTCCGTGCTGGATGTCTAAACCTGGGTCCGTGATCCGTGATCAGGGACAGTGTCTGGTGGGTAGTTTAACTGGGGCGGTTGCCTCCTAAAGAGTAACGGAGGCGCCCAAAGGTTCCCTCAGCCTGGTGGCAATCAGGTGTTGAGTGTAAGTGCACAAGGGAGCTTGACTGTGAGACCGACGGGTCGAGCAGGGACGAAAGTCGGGACTAGTGATCCGGCGGTGTGCTTGTGGAAGCGCCGTCGCTCACGGATAAAAGGTACCACGGGGATAACAGGTGATCTTCCCAAGAGTCCATATCACGACGGGATGGGTTGGCACCTCGATGTCGCTCGTCTGCATCCTGGGGCTGGAGTCGTCCCAAGGGTGTGGATGCTGTTCGCCCATTAAAGCGGTACGCGAGCTGGGTTTAGAACGTCGTGAGACAGTTCGGCTCCTATCCGCTGTTGCGCGTAGGAGTCTTGAGAAGGGCTGTCCCTAGTACGAGAGGGACACGGGACGGACGACGAACCTCTGGTGTGCCAGTTTGTTTCTGCCAGGGCATGGCTGTTGGCTACGTTCGGGAGGGATAACGCTGAAAGCATCTAAGCGGGAAGCCTGCTTCGAGATGAGGATCCCACCCACTTGATGGGGTAAGGCTCCCAGTAGACGACTGGGTGTGATAGGCCAGATATGGAAGCCTGGTAACGGGTGGAGTTGACTGGTTAATATAGGCCGAGGGCTTGTCCTCAGTTGCTCGCGTCCACTGTGTTGGTTCTGAAACCACGAACAACCAAAAGTGCCGGTTGTTGATAATGGTTTCATAGTGTTTTCGGATGGTCATAGCGTTAGGGAAAC